>NZ_JBFUCJ010000099.1:0-28173 GCF_056405295.1 Variovorax sp. P1_H2
GCCGATGATCATCTCGGTCGAGCGGCCGCCGATGTCCACCACCAGCCGCCGCTCGCGGTTCGACGCATCGGTATGCGGCAGGGTGTGGGCCACGCCCTGGTAGATCAGCCGGGCCTCCTCGCGGCCCGTGATGACGTCGATGCCGAAGCCCAGCACGGTGCGCGCGCGCAGCAGGAACTCGTCACGGTTGCGTGCTTCGCGCAGGGTCTGGGTGGCCACCGCTCGGACCTGGGAGCGGTCGAAGCCGGCCAGCCGCTCGCCGAAGCGGGCCAGGGCGTCCCAGCCGCGCTGCATCGCCTCCGGCGTCAGGTTGCGGGCGCTGTCGAGACCGTTGCCCTGGCGGACGGTTTCCTTGAGGTATTCGGTGCGATGGATCTGGCCATGGTCGACCTGGCCGATCTCGAGCCGGTAGCTGTTCGAGCCGAGATCGACCGCGGCGAGGCGGGTTCCGTTTTTCATAAAGGGTTGGGGGTGTCGGGGCCCGATCGTAGCCGGGCAGGGTGGCAAGGCTAGGTGGACCGTGTGACGAATATGTGACAGCGACATGCCGGCAGCTGTCGCAACGGACGGTTTTCCCTCTGTACGAGGGTGTCACGACCTTGTCACACAAGCTTTCTAGAGTCGCTGCCAAGCCCCCCGAGGGGTCCTTGTTGCAGTTCAAAGGAAGCACATGAAAACGACGTTCAAATTCGCTGCCGCCGGCCTGATCGCCGCGGCCTTCGCCCAGGCTCCGGCGCTGGCCCAGGAAACCGCCACCGGCGCCGGCGCCAGCTTTCCGGCGCCGCTGTACTCGAAGTGGGCCGCCGATTTCAACAAGGCCACCGGCGCCAAGATCAACTACCAGTCGGTCGGTTCGGGCGCCGGCATCAAGCAGATCGATGCCAAGACGGTCGACTTCGGCGCCTCCGACATGCCGCTGTCCGACGACGAACTCAAGAGCAAGGGCCTGATCCAGTTTCCGACCGTCATCGGCGGCGTGATCCCGGTGGTCAACATCCAGGGCATCAAGCCCGGCGAGCTCAAGCTCAGCGGCCCCGTCATCGCCGACATCTACCTCGGCAAGATCACCAAGTGGAACGATCCGGCGATCAAGGCGCTGAACGGCTCGCTGGCACTGCCGGATGCCGCCATCGCGCCGGTGCGCCGCGCCGACGGTTCGGGCACCACTTTCCTGTTCACCAACTACCTGAGCAAGGTCAACCCGGACTGGAAGGCCAAGGTCGGCGACGGCACCGCGGTCAACTGGCCCACCGGCGCGGGCGGCAAGGGCAACGAGGGCGTCGCGGCCTTCGTGAACCGGCTGCCGAACTCGATCGGCTATGTGGAATACGCGTACGTCAAGCAGAACAAGATGATCTACGCCCAGATGCAGAACCAGGCCGGCAATTTCGTCTCGCCGGACGACGACGCCTTCAAGGCCGCGGCCGCGGGCGCCGACTGGTCGAAGAGCTTCTACCAGGTGCTGACCAACCAGCCGGGCAAGGATGCGTGGCCGATCACCGGCGCCACCTTCATCCTGATGCACAAGGCGCAGGACAAGCCGGCCCAGGCCACGACCACGCTCAAGTTCTTCGACTGGGCCTACAAGAACGGCGACAAGACCGCCGGCGAGCTCGACTACGTGCCGATGCCCGACAAGGTCAAGGGCGCGATCGCCACCGCCTGGGGCGAGATCAAGGACGCCTCGGGCAAGCCCGTCGCGATCAAGTAACACCCCTCGGCGCGCGCATGAGCAGCCAGGCCGCTCCCAAGGCGAATACCGCAGCGCGTAGCGCTAAGGGATCCCTATGAGCACACCGCTTGACCGCGCGCCGAATCCGGAGCGACACGTGTCATCCACATTCCCCGCCGGCGCCACGCCGCTCGACCTCCAGGCCGAGCGTGCCCGTTCCAAGGCCGGCCCGCCGCCGGCCAAGCGGCCGCGCAGCGGCCCCACCACCGACCGCCTGTTCGGCTGGGCCGCCAAGGGTGCCGCGCTGCTGACGCTCGCGATGCTGATCGGCATCCTGCTGTCGCTGCTGTACGGTGCCTGGCCCGCCATTTCCAAGTTCGGACTCGGCTTCCTCACCAGCAGCGTCTGGGACCCGGTGCAGGACCAGTACGGCGGTCTGGTGATGATCTACGGCACGCTGGCCACCTCGCTGATCGCGCTGCTGATTGCGGTGCCGGTGAGCTTCGGCATCGCGTTGTTCCTGACCGAGATGTCGCCGGCGTGGCTCAAGCGTCCGCTCGGCACTGCGATCGAACTGCTGGCGGCGGTGCCGTCGATCGTCTACGGCATGTGGGGTTTGCTGGTGTTCGGCCCGATCCTCTCGACCTACGTGCAGCAGCCGCTGCAGAAGCTGTTCGAGGGCGTCCCGTACCTGGGCGCGCTGGTGGCGGGCCCGCCGGTGGGCATCGGCATCCTGTCGGCCGGCATCATCCTGGCGATCATGATCATCCCGTTCATCGCCTCGGTGATGCGCGACGTCTTCGAGGTCACGCCRCCGCTGCTCAAGGAGTCGGCCTACGGCCTCGGCTCCACCACCTGGGAAGTGGTGTCGAAGGTGGTGCTGCCCTATACCAAGGCCGGCGTCATCGGCGGCATCATGCTCGGCCTCGGCCGGGCGCTGGGCGAGACCATGGCGGTCACTTTCGTGATCGGCAACACCAACCAGCTCAATTCGCTGTCGGTCTTCGAACCGGCCAACAGCATCACCTCGGTACTGGCGAACGAGTTCGCCGAAGCCGGCGCCGGCCTGCACCAGGCCTCGCTGATGTACCTCGGCCTGGTACTGTTCTTCATCACCTTCGTGGTGCTGTCGCTGTCCAAGCTGCTGCTGCAGCGCATGAAGAAGAGCGAGGGCACCAAGTCATGACCACCACCGCGGAACGCCTCCTGAACGCCAAGACGCTGGACGAGACGCGCGCGGCCCGCTTCGCCGGCCGCAAGCGGGTCAACTTCATCGCACTGACCCTGTCGCTGGCGGCCATGGCCTTCGGCGTCTTCTGGCTGGTGTGGATCCTCTGGGAGACGCTGCGACTGGGCGTCGGCGGCCTGGCGCTGAGCACCCTGACCGAGATGACGCCGCCGCCGAACGAGGCCGGCGGCATCGCCAACGCGATCTTCGGCTCGCTCGTGATGGTGCTGATGGCCACCTTCGTCGGCACGCCGATCGGCATCATGGCCGGCATCTACCTGGCGGAATACAATCCCAAGGGCTGGCTCTCGACCCTCGTGCGCTTCGTCAACGACATCCTGTTGTCGGCGCCCTCGATCGTGATCGGGCTGTTCGTCTATGCCGTCGTGGTGGCCTACTTCAAGTCCTTCTCGGGCCTGGCCGGCGCCCTGGCGCTGGCGCTGATCGTGATCCCGGTGGTGATCCGCACCACCGAGAACATGCTGCAGCTGGTGCCGCCGGGCCTGCGCGAAGCGGCCTACGCGCTGGGCGCGCCGAAGTGGAAGGTGATCCTCAGCATCACGCTGCGCGCCGCACGCGCCGGGGTGGTCACGGGCATCCTGCTGGCCGTGGCCCGCATCGCCGGCGAGACCGCGCCGCTGCTGTTCACCGCGCTCAGCAACCAGTTCTGGACCTCCGACGTCACGCAGCCGATGGCCAGCCTGCCGGTGACCATCTTCAAGTTCGCGATGAGCCCGTACGAGAACTGGCAACAGCTGGCCTGGGCCGGCGTGTTCCTGATCACGGTCGCGGTGCTGGCACTCAACATCCTCGCGCGGGTCCTCACGCGCAACAAGCTCTGAAACACATCATGCCTACCACCATCGCACAGCCGACGCGTTCGAAGATCTCGGTCAAGGACCTGAACTTCTACTACGGCAAGTTTCACGCGCTCAAGGGCATCAACCTGGAGATTCCCGAGAACAAGGTGACGGCCTTCATCGGTCCGTCGGGCTGCGGCAAGTCGACCCTGCTGCGCACCTTCAACCGCATGTTCGAGCTCTATCCCGAGCAGCGCGCCGAGGGCACCATCGCGCTCGACGGCGAGAACCTGCTGACCTCCAAGCAGGACGTGGCCCTGATCCGCGCCAAGGTCGGCATGGTGTTCCAGAAGCCGACCCCGTTCCCGATGTCGATCTATGACAACATCGCCTTCGGCGTGAAGCTGTTCGAGAACCTCAGCGCCTCGGAGATGGACGACCGGATCGAATGGGCGCTCAAGAAGGCGGCGCTCTGGACCGAGGTGCGCGACAAGCTGCAGCAAAGCGGTTCCGGGCTCTCGGGCGGCCAGCAGCAGCGCCTGTGCATCGCCCGCGGCATCGCGATCAAGCCCGAAGTGCTGCTGCTCGATGAACCCTGCTCGGCACTCGACCCGATCTCGACGGCGAAAATCGAGGAGTTGATTGCCGAGCTCAAAAGCGAGTACACCGTGGTCATCGTGACGCACAACATGCAGCAGGCGGCGCGCTGCAGCGACTACACCGCCTACATGTACCTGGGCGACCTGATCGAGTTCGGCGCCACCGAAGACCTGTTCTTCAAGCCGACGCGCAAGGAGACCGAGGACTACATCACCGGCCGTTTCGGCTAAGGGGACAGACATGACCGAAAAGCATCTTTCCAGCCAGTTCGACAGTGAACTCAACACCGTGTCTTCGCGGGTGATGGAACTCGGCGGCATGGTCGAGGCCCAGATCCACCAGGCGGTCTATGCGCTGCAGGAGTTCGACGCCGAAGCGGCCGAGCGGGTCGCCGAGACCGAGCACCGCGTCAACGCGATGGAGATCGAGATCGACCGCGAGCTGTCGTCGATCATCGCCCGCCGCCAGCCGACTGCGCGCGACCTGCGCCTCCTGATCGCGATTTCCAAGACCACCGCCAACCTGGAGCGCGTGGGCGACGAGGCCAACAAGATCGCGCGCATGGTCAAGTCGATCATCGAAAGCGGATCGGCCCGTGCGCTGCCCTCGACCGAGCTGCGGATCGCCGCCGACCTGGCCTCGGGCCTGCTGCGCAAGGCGCTCGACGCCTTCGCGCGGCTGGACACCGCGGCCGCGCTGTCGATCCTCAAGGACGACGACCTGATCGACAAGGAGTTCGACGGCTTCGTGCGCAAGCTGGTTACCTACATGATGGAAGACCCGCGCAAGATCTCCGCCAGCCTCGACCTGCTGTTTCTGGCCAAGGCGATCGAGCGCATCGGCGACCACGCCAAGAACATCGCCGAGTTCATCATCTACATCGTCAAGGGTGCCGATGTGCGGCACACTTCGATGGAAGCCATCGAGTCGGCATTGCAGTGACCGGCCAGCACTGAATTCATGAAGAAACCAAGGATCCTGATCGTCGAGGACGAGTCCTCGATCGCCGAGCTGATCGCCGTCAACCTGCGCCACAACGGCTTCGAGCCGATCTGGGCCGAGGACGGCGCGGCGGCGCAGCGCGAGATCGACGCCTTCCTGCCCGACCTGGTGCTGCTCGACTGGATGCTGCCGGGCCAGAGCGGCCTGCAACTGGCGCGCCACTGGCGCAAGGACTCGCGCACCAAGGCGATCCCGATCCTGATGCTGACCGCGCGCGGCGACGAGCCCGACAAGGTGGCCGGGCTCGACGCCGGCGCCGACGACTACATCACCAAGCCCTTTTCGACGCAGGAGATGCTGGCGCGGATCCGTGCCGTACTGCGCCGCCGGGCGCCGGAAGCCGCCGCCGAACGGGTCGAGATCGGCGAACTGGTGCTCGACACCGCGACCCACCGCGTCACCTGGCAAGGCGCGCCGCTGAAGGTGGGGCCGACCGAATTCAAGCTGCTGGGCTTCCTGATGCAGCACGCAGAGCGCGTCCACAGCCGCGCCCAGCTGCTCGACAAGGTCTGGGGCGACCACGTCTACATCGAGGAGCGCACGGTCGACGTGCACGTCAAGCGCTTGCGCGAGTCGCTTGGCGCCGCTGCGCCGATGGTCGAGACCGTGCGCGGCGCCGGATACCGGCTCACCGCCCAGGCGACCGTCTGAGAGTCCACCGCGCCACTGGCCCGGCCGGCGTCGACCGGGCGGGATAATCGTCCGGCATGCCGCTCCGTATCGCCACTTTCCTCACGGCTTCCGCCCTTGGCGGTGGCCTTGCCACGGCATTGCTGAGTTGGCACTACGCCTGGCTCGGCGCCTGGCTCGGCGCGCTCTTGTGGCTGCTGCTCGATGCCTGGCGAGCCCAGCGGCTGCTCAATGTGCTGCGCAGCGATGCCGCAGGGCTGCCCTCGCGCGGCCCGGGCGTCTGGGGCGAACTGTCCGAGCGCATCCGCAAGCTGCTGCGCGAGCGCGAGCAACAGACCCGCCAGGCCGAGGACCGGCTGCAGGAATTCCTCGCCGCCATCCAGGCGTCGCCCAACGGCGTCGTGCTGCTCGACGAGCACGGCCGCATCGAATGGTGCAACCAGACCGCCGCCGGGCAGTTCGGCATCGACGCCGAACGCGACCTGCTGCAGCACATGGCGAACCTGGTGCGCGACCCGGCCTTCGTCGCCTACCTGGCCTCCTGGAACTACAGCCGCGACGTCGTGATCGATGCCCAGGGGCCGGCGCAGCGCAGCCATCCGGCGCGGCTGTCGGTGCAGGTGCATCCCTATGCCGGCAACCGGCGCATGCTGCTGACGCGCGACATCACCTCCCTCGAGCAGGCCGAGGCGATGCGGCGTGACTTCGTCGCCAACGTCTCGCACGAGATCCGCACGCCGCTCACCGTGCTGGCCGGCTTCGTCGAAACGCTGCAGAACCTGCCGCTCGACGCCGAGGAGCGTGCCCGTTATCTCGGCCTCATGGCGCAGCAGTCGCATCGGATGGAGACCCTGGTCAACGACCTCCTGACGCTCTCGCGGCTGGAGGGCAGCGCGGCCCCGCCGGCCAACCGCTGGACCCGCATGCGGGCCCTGATGGCGCAGTGCGAGGACGAGGGCAGGGGGCTGTCGAGCCGCCTGAGCTCGCAGGGCCACCGGCTGTCGTTCACGCTGGAGTCCGACTCGGAGATCGCCGGCGCGCCGACCGAGCTGCAAAGCGCGATGTCGAATCTCGTGAGCAATGCCATCCGCTACACGCCCGGCGGGGGCGAAGTCGCCGTCAGCTGGCGCCTGTTGCCCGACGGACGGGGCGAGTACGCTGTGCGCGACAGCGGCCCGGGCATCGCCGCCGAGCACCTGCCGCGCCTGACCGAGCGCTTCTACCGCATCGACCGCAGCCGCTCGCGCGAGACCGGCGGCACCGGCCTCGGCCTGGCGATCGTCAAGCACATCGCGCAGCGCCACGGCACCGAGCTGCGCATCGAGAGCACGCCCGGCAAGGGCTCGCGTTTTGCGCTCGTGTTCCCCGTGTCGCGGCTGCGGCAGGCCTCGCCGCTCAGCGTCGTCGCCTGAGGCCCGAGGCCCCCACGCTCGTCACTTCGTGTGCTCGCTGCCCCCCGAGGGGGCACAAACCGCCTTGGGGCGGCCCGGCGCCGGTCTGAGCGTGGACAGCAGCAAGGCGATGAACAGGGCGGCGGTGAAAGCCAATGCCAGCGCGCCCATGAGCCAGAAGGCCAGCGGCGATTGCATCGCCGTCCAGGTCCCGATGCCGCGATAGGCCAGCAGGTAGCCGCCACCGAGCCCCACGCCCCACAGCAGGGCGCAGTAGAGCGCCAGCGGCGCCACGGTGACGCGGTAGCAGCGCAGCACGAAGACGCTCAGCGTCTGCAGGGCGTCTGCGAAGTGATAGAGCGCGGTCGCCAGCAGCAGCGTCGCGCCGAGCGCCTGCACCGCCGGGTTGCCCGTATAGATGCCGGCGAGCTGCCAGCGCAGCACCGCCATGCCGCCCGCGATCAGCAGGGCGAAGCACACGGTCAGCTCGAAGCCCCGCCGGCAGGCACGCCGCGCCAGCGCGGCCTGATCGGCGCCGAGCCAGAAGCTGACGCGCGCGCTGGTCGCGATCGACAGCGACAGCGGTGTCATGTAGGCGACGGCCGTGAGGTTGGCGGCGATCTGGTGCGCGGCCGAGGCCGCAGTCCCCAGGCGCGCGATGAACAGCGCCATCAAGGTGAACGAGGTCACTTCCACCAGCACCGACAGGCCGGCGGGCACGCCGAGCCGCGCAAACTGGCGCAGCTGCGGCCAGTCGGGCGGCTCGATCCGTTGCCAGAAGCGGTAGCCGGTGTAGAACGGGTCGCCGCGCAGCAGCCAGACGGCGGCTCCGAGCATCGTGTAGTTGACCGCCAGCGTGGCCCAGCCGCAGCCGACCAGCCCCATCGCCGGCAGCCCGGCGCCGCCGAAGGTGAACCAGATCGACAGCGGCAGCTTCAGGCCCAGCGACGCCAATTGCAGCCAGGTCACGAGCTGCGGCTTGCCCAGGCTCTGGTTGAGGGTGCTGAAGAGGCGGAACAGCAGCGCCGGCGCCAGCGCGAAGGCCAGCACCTGCAGGTAGGCTTCGACGGCGTCGCGCATCGCCGGCGGCACCTCGGTCCAGCGCAGCAGCGGCGCCGGGAACAACAGCAGCGCCATGCCGAGCGCGATGGCCCCAGCGCAGAGGTAGAGCGACTGCCGCACCGAGCGGCCGACCTCGGAGGTGCGCCGGGCGCCATGGAGTTCGGCCCACACCGGCAGCAGGGCCTGCAGTCCGCCCATCAGCGAGACGTAGACGCTGATGAAGATCGCCGAGCCGACCGACAAGGCCGCCAGCGCGCCTTCGGCATAGCGGCCGGCCACGATCGTGTCGGTGACGCCGAAGGCCATCACCGCGAGCTGGCCGACCAGCACCGTCGCGGCGTGGCGTGCGATCACCCGCCGCTCGCTAGCCACCGCCGGGCCGCTCCCACGGCTAGCCACCGTTGGGCGCGATGCGTTGGTAGAGCAGCAGGTCGTCGCTCGGGCTGGTGGGGCGACGCAGCGTGCCGATCAGGCGCCAGCCCTCGAGGTTCACGATGTTGTGCAGGCGCGCGATCGCGTCGGGGCTCACCAGCAGCCAGGGGCAGGCCGGCTCGGTCCCGAGCGAACGCAGCTTGAAATTGCCGTGGTGGCGCAGCGCCGCGACGTGGGGCCGGCTGAGGGCGAGCTCGGAGACGCACTCGGGCTGGCCGATCTTGTCGGCGATTGCACTCACCTGGGGCCCATAGCTGCGCGCGTAGTCGAGCAGCGGCAGCCACAGCGTCATCAGCAGCATCCAGCACAGCGCGGCGCCGCCGGCCGGCAGCACCAGCGTTTTCCAGAGCGCGGCGCGATGGCGCCCGGTGCGCCAGCGCACCAGCCAGGCCCAGGCCAGGGTCGCGGTCAGCGCGAAGACGAAGGCCGTGGCGGAGAAATGAGGAACGAAGCCGRGCGCGAGCTTGGCGACGTTGGCCGCCGGCTTGGCCGGCACGCCGGTTTGCATCGCGACCCACATGACCCAGATGATGATGGCGAAACCGGTGAAGAACAGCAGCGTGAACCAGTCGATCAAGGCCGCCACGCTGCGCCGCAAGGTCGGCAGCGCGAAGGCGGCCAGCGTCGCGAAGGCCGGCAGGCCGAGCAGCAGGGAGCGCTCGGAGAAGTCCGTGGTCCAGGTGGCCAGCAGCGGCATCAGCGCGAACCACAGCGGCAGCGCCACGTGGCGCGCCAGCAGTTGGCGGCGCCAGCGCCAGAGGGTCCAGACAGCCAGCGGCCAGGTCGGCCAGGTGAACCACAGCAGCAGCTTGGCCTGGCTGCGCACGTCGGCGATCAGGCGCGTGTTGGGGTCGCTGCCGGGAAGGTCGATCTTCCACTGGAAGAGGCCGAGTCCGGCGGCGAGCGCAGCGACCAGCAGGGTCGCGCCGAGCACGGCGGCAATGGCCCCGAAGCTGTAGGTCGGTTCGGATTCGGAGGCTTCTTCGGCGCGGTTGCCCCAGCGCTCTGCTGCCAGAAGCCCGACGCAGCCAAGGCCCAGTCCGAGGCCGACGGTCGGACCGCCCGACAGCGTCAGGCCGACGCTGCCGACCAGCAGCGCGATGAAGGCGCCGACGCGGTGATAGGGCAGCGCCGCGACGCCGTAGAACAGCTGCGAGGCGAAGAACAGCTGGGCCAGTGCCGGGGTGGTTTCATGGCCCAGCTGCGCCAGGCCCAGCGAGGCGATCAGCGCCAGCACGGCGCCATCGGCGATGGCTCGGGCATAGTCGGTCGGCCGCGCCTCGCCGCCGAAGGCAAAAGCCACCGGCTGTGCGCGCGGGGTGCGCGCCAGGTAGTAGGCGGCGTACCAGGTGGCGCTGAAGGTGCCCCACAGCAGCAGCGCGAAGGCGATGCGCACCGCGAGGTCGGGGTTCATCCAGGCCGGCGCGATCTTGATCGCCCAGGCGCCGATCCAGTAGGGCAGCAGCGCAGCTGTCTCGGGCCTCAGGCTGAGCAACATCGGATCCAGCCAGCGGGCGATGCCGCCGCCAGCTTGTGCCAGCTCGGCCATGAAGCCGAAGGCTGCGATGTCGGCACTCTTCCAGGGCCCGCGCCCCACCAGCCCCGGCATCAGGTAGGCGGCGCAGAGCAGCAGCAACGCGATCCGCGGCAGGCGGCGCACGGCGCTCTGGGCAACGATCGCTGGCGTCGGCTGGTTCAAGGGGCGGGGTTGCGTGGGAGGGAGCGAAAGCAAAAAAAGGGCAGCGCGGTAAACCGGGCTGCCCTCGACGCGGAAGCGCCCGCCTTACTTGGAGGCGGCGCCGGTGGTCTTGCCGAAGCGGTTGCGGAACTTCTCGACGCGGCCACCCATGTTGTCGACCGACTTTTGCGTGCCGGTGTAGAAGGGGTGCGACTCGCTCGAGGTATCGAGCTTGAAGAGAGGCAGTTCGCGACCGTCGTCGGTCTTGCCCATTTCCTTGGTGTTCGCGCACGAACGGGTCACGAACTTGAAGCCGTTCGACAGGTCGACGAACAGAACTTCGCGGTAGTTGGGGTGAATGCCTGCTTTAGCCATGATCATTTCCTTGTGGGTCGATGCGAGAGCCACAGCGGGACACAACGTCCACGCAGCACTTTTCGCTAAGCCMTCAATTATCGCATACTGGGCCGTTTCAGCGCCAGAGGCCCGATCACCATGCCCATTCCCACCCTGAAAGCCGGCCTGGTCGGCTACGGATTCGCCGGCCAGACCTTCCACGCACCGGTGCTGTCGGCGGTTCCGGGGCTCGTCCTGGGCGCCGTGGCGAGTTCACAGCCGAACAAGGTCCACGCCGACTGGCCCGGTGTTCCCGTGGTCCCGGACGTCGAGGCGCTGTTGCGCCGCGCCGACATTGACCTGGTGGTGGTGGCCGCGCCGAACGCGCAGCACCATCCGCTGGCCCGGGCGGCGCTGGAGGCCGGCAAGCACGTGGTGGTCGACAAGCCCTTCACGCTCGACGCGGCCCAGGCCCGTGATCTGACCGCGCTGGCGAAACGCCAGGGTCGGCTGCTGTCGGTCTACCAGAACCGGCGCTTCGACTCGGACTTCCTGAGCCTGCGCAGCCTGCTGGCGGGCCGCCAGCTCGGACGCCCGGTGTACTTCGAGTCGCATTTCGACCGCTTCCGGCCGCAGGTGCGCGAGCGCTGGCGCGAGCAACCGGTGCCCGGCGCGGGGCTGTGGGGCGACCTCGGCGCGCACCTGGTCGACCAGGCGCTGCAGCTCTTCGGCCGCCCCGACACGCTGCAGCTGGACACCGCGGCGCTGCGCGAGCGCGCGCTGGTCGAGGACTATTTCCATGCCGTGCTGCGCTACCAGAGCGGCGAGCATGCGCCCTTGCGGGTGGTGCTGCATGCGACCACGCTGGCGGCCTTTCCGGCGCCGCGCTTCATCGTCCACGGCACGCGAGGCAGCTATCTCAAGCGTGGCGTCGATCCACAGGAAGACGCGCTGCGCGCCGGCGGCAGGCCCGGCGATGCGCAGTGGGGCGCCGATCCGGTCGATGGCGAACTCACGCTGGTCGGCCTCGATGGCCGCGCGCAGACGCAGAAGCTGCCCACGCGGGCAGGCGACTACGTGAGCTACTACGCGGCAGTGCGCGATGCGATCTTGGAGAGGGGCCCGAATCCGGTGACGCCGGAGCAGGCGGTCGAGCTGATGGAACTGCTCGACCTGGGTCGCCAGAGCGCGGCGGAAGGCCGGGCCCTGGCGGCGCGCTGACGGGGTGTCGGCGCGCTGAAGGCGATTCTTCGTGGTACTTGGTCCGCCGCCGGGCCGCCCCAAGGCGGACCGCGCCCCCTCGGGGGGCAGCGAGTACACGAAGTGACCGAGCGTGGGGGCTCAACCTCCGCGACGCATCATGTCGAAGAACTCGACATTGGTCTTGGTCGCCTTCATGTTCTTGAGCATGAGCTCCATCGACTCGATCTCGTCCATGTTGTACATGAGCTGGCGAAGGATGCGGGTCTTCTGGAGGATCTCGGGTGCCAGCAGCAGTTCTTCGCGGCGGGTGCCGCTGCGGTTGAGCTGGATCGAGGGGAACACGCGCTTCTCGTAGAGCCGGCGGTCGAGGTGGATTTCGGAGTTGCCGGTGCCCTTGAACTCCTCGAAGATCACTTCGTCCATGCGGCTGCCGGTGTCGATCAGCGCGGTGCCGATGATGGTCAGCGAGCCGCCTTCTTCCACGTTGCGCGCGGCGCCGAGGAAACGCTTGGGACGCTGCAGCGCATTGGAGTCGACGCCGCCGGTCAGCACCTTGCCCGAGGAGGGCACGACGTTGTTGTAGGCGCGGGCCAGGCGGGTGATCGAGTCGAGCAGGATCACGACATCCTTCTTGAGCTCGACCAGGCGCTTGGCGCGTTCGATCACCATCTCGGCGACGTGCACGTGGCGCGCGGCGGGCTCGTCGAAGGTCGAGGCAATCACCTCGCCCTTCACGGTGCGCTGCATCTCAGTCACTTCTTCGGGCCGCTCGTCCACCAGCAGCACCATCATGTGCACTTCGGGGTAGTTGGCGCTGATCGCGTGCGCGATGTGCTGCATCATCACCGTCTTGCCGCTCTTGGGCGGGGCCACGAGCAGGGCACGCTGGCCCTTGCCGATCGGCGCGATGATGTCGATGATCCGGCCGGTGATGTTCTCTTCGCCCTTGAAGCCGTCGCGCTCGAGCTTCATCTGCTCCTTCGGGAACAGCGGCGTCAGGTTCTCGAACATCACCTTGTGCTTGTTGTTCTCGGGCAGCCCGTCGTTGACCTTGTCGAGCTTGGTCAGTGCGAAGTAGCGCTCCCCGTCCTTGGGCGTGCGCACCTCGCCTTCGATCATGTCGCCGGTGTGCAGGTTGAAGCGGCGCACCTGGCTCGGCGAGATGTAGATGTCGTCGGTGCTGGCGGTGAAGCTGGTGTCGGGGCTGCGCAGGAAGCCGAAGCCGTCCGGCAGGATCTCGAGCACGCCGTCGGCGAAGACCTGCTCGCCGGCCTTGGCGCGCTTCTTGATGATCGCGAACATCAGCTCCTGCTTGCGCATGCGGCCGACGTTTTCGATCTCAAGGGCTTCGGCCTGCTTGAGGACTTCGGACACGTGGAGTGCCTTGAGTTCGTTTAAGTGCATGGAATGACCCCGTGAGGGGAAATCGGTCTGGAACCAGGAGGGGGAGGTTTGGTGAGAGGCGAGAGATGCCTCACAAACCGGGGAACTCGAACCGGGTCCCTGGGAGGGCCGGTGATCTGCGGGAGATTATGACAGGAAAATCGGCGGCTGCCGGCGCATTGCGCGCGGGCAGCCGGAGAAGGCTTCAGGCGAGTTGCTGATCGATGAAGGCCGTGAGTTGCGCCTTGCTCATCGCGCCGACCTTGGTGGCGGCAAGCTGGCCGTCCTTGAACAGCATCAGGGTCGGGATGCCGCGGATGCCGAACTTGGCCGGGATGTCGCGGTTCTCGTCGACGTTCATCTTGGCGATCTGGAGCTTGCCCTCGTAGGTGTTGGACACCTCGTCGAGGATCGGCGCGATCATCTTGCAGGGGCCGCACCATTCGGCCCAGTAGTCGACCAGAACGGGCTTGCCGGACTTGAGCACGTCGGCTTCGAAGGAGGAGTCGGAGATGTGTTTGATGAGGTCGCTGGCCATGGAGTTGTGTCCTTCTGCGCGGAGAGTTTTGGGTGCTGCCAAAGTGCAGGTCATTGTGACAGAAACCAAGTAGCGACGTGGTCGGCGCGGAAGCTATGGCGTCGATAGCCAAAGCGGTGACACTCGACGCATGAATCAGACAAGAAAAGTGGCGGTGGTCGGTGGCGGTCCTGCCGGATTGATGGCGGCCGAAGTGCTGGCCGCCGAAGGCGTCGAGGTGCATCTCTACGACGCCATGCCCTCGGTCGGGCGCAAGTTTCTGCTTGCCGGGCGCGGCGGTCTCAACCTCACGCATTCCGAACCCTTCGAGCTCTTCGCCACTCGCTTCGGCGAGCGCAATGCGGCGCTCGCGCCGTTGCTGAAGGCCTTCGGTCCCGATCAACTGCGGGCCTGGGCGCACGGGCTGGGCATCGAGACCTTTGTGGGCACCTCGGGCCGTGTGTTTCCGAAGGACATGAAAGCCGCGCCGCTGCTGCGGGCCTGGCTGCATCGGCTGCGGCAGGCCGGCGTGCGCTTTCACATGCGCCATCGCTGGCTGGGTTGGCCGGACGCGGCGACGCCGGCCACCACGCTGCGCTTCGCCACGCCCGACGGCGAGGTCGCGCAGGCGCACGACGCCGTCGTGCTGGCGCTCGGCGGCGCCAGCTGGTCGCGGCTGGGCTCCGATGGGGCCTGGGTGCCATGGGTGTCCGGTCGCGGCGTGGCGGTCGCGCCGCTGGTGCAGGCCAACTGCGGCTTCGACATCGGCTGGACACCGCATTTTGCGGAGCGCTTCGCAGGCATGCCCTTCAAGTCGGTGGCGATCGCATTCAGCGACGGGCACGGTCGCCGCTTCGCGCGCAAGGGCGAGTTCGTGGCAACCGCGACCGGCGTCGAAGGCAGCCTGATCTACGCGGCCTCGGCCTTGCTGCGCGACGAGATCGCGGCGCGCGGCTGCGCCATCCTGATGCTCGACCTGCTGCCCGATCGCAGCGCCGAGCAAGTGCGCGCCGCGGTGATGCATCCGCGCGGCGCACGTTCGCTGGCGAGTCATCTGAAGAGCCGCCTCGGCCTCGAGGGCATCAAGGCCGGCGTGTTGCACGAGGTGCTGACACGCGAGGAGATGCACTCCGCCGAGAAGCTGGCCGAGACCATCAAGGCGGTGCCGCTGCGCCTCTCGGCGGCGCGGCCGATCGACGAGGCCATCAGCACCGGCGGCGGCGTGCGCTTCGACGCGCTCGACGACCGGCTGATGGCCGTGGCGCTGCCGGACGTCTTCTTCGCCGGCGAGATGCTCGATTGGGAGGCTCCGACCGGGGGCTATCTGTTGACCGCCTCGATGGCGAGCGCCGCGGCCGCGGCGCGCGGCGTGCTGGAGCGTCTGAAGTAGGGCGCCGGCCTGGTTCGGCTCATGGCCGGCCGAGCCAATGGCGCGCGGTGGTGGCGATGACCTGTGCGGCCCGGGCCTTGACCTGCGACGCCGGTGCCGGCTCGCGGGCGGCGGGAAACGGCCAGGACGAACGCCTCTCGACCCGGGGCCGAGGCTCGAACGGCAGCACCCGGCCAGCGTTGGACGAGGGCGTGAGGAGGGTCATGGGTCTCGCCTTGGTCTGGTGTTGGGATGCTGCTCATTTTACTCGAAACACTGTATGAAAATACAGTCAATCGAGCCGGTGATGCGCAGCCATCGCCTTAAGCCTGCCCTCAGCGAGTTCACCGAAGCTCGGGGCATGTCTACGCTTCGTTGCAATTTGTCCGGCCTGGGCGCCTCCAGCGCCAGGGCCCTTCGCTGGCCACCGTCCGGATCAGGTCCGGCGCGGATGATGCCGTCCATTCCGGCCCCCTTCACCCGCAGTCAGGTCGACAGGGTCCTCGAACTGGAGCAGGTCCGGCGGGAAACGCCGGCCGGCGCCGCGCTTCTGCTGCAAGCGTGGATGCCCGCCCATTTCTCCGAGGCCCAAGCCGAGTGCGTCACGCGGATGCTGGGCCTCGACGCCAAGGATCTGCGCGCCACCCTGGCCGATGCCCTGGCGCCTGGTTCGCCGTGCGACCGCCTGACAGCATGACCGCGAACCGCTCGACCACGGCCGCAGACATGCTGGCGAAGGGCGTTCGCGCGGAGGCGCAGGCCACGGCCCTGAGCCCGCAGAGCTTGAACGTCTGCAAGCGTGCCGCTCGCGCCCTGACCGCGTACCTGGGCACTTGCGGCGAGCCGCCGCTGAGTTTTCCGCAGGTGAACCTGATCCGTGCCATGTATCTGGCCGAGACGGCGACGGGCCGCCCGTTGCGCAACGCCGATCAGGTCATGGGCGCGGTGGCCCGCTTCTTCATGCCGATGCAGATGGAATTCGCGGTCGAGCTGTTGACCGAGAGCCTCGAGGGCGAGGCGGGTGAAGGCTGGGCCATCCTGGACGAACTCGAGGTCATCGCCGCCGAGATGCTGCGCGCCGGCTGATGCGGGGCGGGTCCGCCAGGACGGCGCCACGCCGGGTGGAGATCGTGTTTTCCGCTCGTCGGTCCAGCCCTTGCCTCTGCTGGCGAAGCGCGTAGCATGCGCCGGGTCGCCCCTCGGTGAAGTCCCTTGCCGGCCTGCGCAAGGCCCCGCTCCATCATGCTGCGCTGCCGGCCAACGACGGGCAGGCCATTTCGCTGGGTGCGATCTCGATCGACGGCAGGCGGCCGCGTCGGCCAGAGGCAGTTGGCACAGGCCGCCTACTTCAGCTCGAAGGAGGGTGACATGATCACCTACGTTGGCTTGATGAGCTTCACGGACAAGGGCATTCAATCGGTCAAGGACACGACCAAACGGTCGGTCGCCGCCAAGGAGGCTGCGAAAAAGGCCGGAGTCACCATGCGGGAGCTGTTCTGGACGATGGGCAAGTACGACCTCGTTTGCGTGCTCGAGGCAGAGGACGAACTTGCATTGGCGGCGTTCAGCATCGCGACGGCCAGCCAGGGGAATGTGCGCATCAACTCGATGCGTGCGTATTCGAGCCAGGAGATGGACAAGATACTGGCCAAGCTCCCGTAGCCTTTTGGCGGACCTCAAGCGGCCCACGTGGCGACGCTTGGGGTCTTCACTCGAAGGTGGCTGATCGGCCCGAGTCCGCCATTGATGTTAGGTTGACGAGCCTTACCCCCGGCACTGGCTACGCAGTTAGGGCTGCTTGGTTCCCCACCTGACCCGGTTGGCCGCTTCACCATGCGGGGAGGCCCGTCAACTCGGAATTGTAGGCGACGGCGAGCACCCCGGCTTTTCACCAGACCATCAACGCGGTCTCGAGCGCCGCGTCGGCATAGTAGAGGCGCACGCCGACCTGGTAGTGGCGGCCCTTCAGCAGCCGCATGCTGACCTTGGCGTTGAGGTCGGTGCCGCTGTCGTCGGCGCCCGCGATCTGCACGTTGCCGTTCGGCGTGACCTCGAACAGCACCAGGATCGTGTCCGAGTCGCCGAAGGTGCCGATGTTGTAGGTTCGCGTGCGCGGCGGCGTGAAATCGAAGGTGCGGGTCTCGCCGGCCTTGAGTTTCAGCAACTGCGAGACTCCGACCTTGAGCGGCGCCGAGGTGGGCGCCCTGACGCCCGGGTAGGACTCCACCACCCAGGCCTTGTCCGCATAGGACAGGCCGCCCTTGGGCTGCAGGCCGGCCTGGTATTTTTCCGGCGCGACGATCAGCCCGGCATCGAACTGGTACTCCATGACCGAGTCCGGATCCCAGGTGGTGCCCTTGATCTCCGACACCGGGATCTTGCGCAGGATGTTCCATTCGATCTGCGAATCTTCCCAGTTGTTCGGCGGCCCCCTGAAATAGGCCAGCACCGCCTCGCGGTTCCAGGAGATGCCGGCGTTCGGGTTCTGGTGTTCGTGTTCCAGCCCGAGCGTGTGGCCGATCTCGTGCAGGGCGGTGTCGTGGCCGTAGGCGGTGGTCAGCGCCCAGCCGTAGTTCATGGTGCGCTCCTGTGGCGACTTGGTGTTGAGCACGTCGCGTCCCACGTAGGACCAGGAGCCGTCCTGAGGATCGAAGCCGATGCGCACCATGGCGTCCTCGGGCGCCTCGACGCGCCGGAAGCTGATGCCGATGCCGAGCTTGGCCCAGGCTTCGAAAGAGGTGTCGACAACGCCGATGTCTGCGGTGTTCCCCTGCCATGCCGAAGGCACGCCATCTCCGCGCTTGAAGCAGTAGTAGGTGAGTTGGGTGCCGTTCACCCACTTCTTGCTCGCGGCGATGATGGCACGGGCGCGGCCGGCGGCGACGCCGATATCGAACTGCCGGACCGGCTGCACCGGCTGCGAGCAATAGCGTCGCGGGCCGACGGCTTCGGGCGGGCTGGATTTGCTGGGCGCGGCCGGACGGGCCGCCTTGCGGGTCGCAGTGGGCATGTCGGTCTCCTCGAGGTTTTTTCATGCTAGGCGCGGGCGGCGCGAAATCTATCTGCAGGATGGCCTAGGCCGGCAGCAGAGTCGATCGCCGCGTCGACCTAAAATGCGCCGATGGCCTATCTCGTGCTCGCTCGCAAACACCGTCCCCGAACCTTCAGCGAGATGGTGGGCCAGGAGCATGTCGTGCAAGCGCTCGAGAACGCGCTGACCTCGCAGCGGCTGCACCACGCCTACCTCTTCACCGGTACCCGCGGCGTCGGCAAGACCACCGTGTCGCGGATCCTGGCCAAGTCGCTCAACTGCCAAGGGCCCGACGGGCAGGGCGGCATCACGGCCACGCCGTGCGGCCTATGCCAGGCGTGCAAGGACATCGACGCCGGCCGCTTCGTCGACTACACCGAACTCGACGCCGCCTCCAACCGCGGCGTCGACGAGGTGCAGGCCCTGCTGGAGCAGGCGGTTTACAAGCCGGTGCAGGGCCGCTTCAAGGTCTTCATGATCGACGAAGTTCACATGCTCACCGGGCACGCGTTCAACGCGATGCTGAAGACGCTCGAGGAGCCGCCCGAATACCTCAAGTTCGTGCTGGCCACCACCGATCCGCAGAAGGTGCCGGTCACGGTGCTGTCGCGCTGCCTGCAGTTCAATCTGCGGCCGATGGCGCCCGAGACCGTGCTCGAACACCTCACGCAGGTGCTGCAGGCCGAAGCCGTGCCGGCCGAGCCGCCCGCGCTGCGCCTGATTTCGCGCGCCGCTCGCGGCTCGATGCGCGACGCCCTGTCGCTGACCGACCAGGCGATCGCCTTCGGCAACGGCGAGCTGCTCGAGACCGGCGTGCGGCAGATGCTCGGCAGCGTCGACCGCGGCCATGTGTTCCGGCTGATCGAGGCGCTTGCGCAGGGCGACGGCAAGACGGTGGTCGAGACCTCCGAGGGGCTGCGCCGCGATGGTTTGTCGGCCGCCTCCACGCTGGAGGAAATGAGCACCGTGCTGCAGGCCATGGCGGTGCYGCAGGCCGTGCCTTCGCGGGCCGAGTCGCGCGACGCGGCCGAGACCGTGCGCCTCGCGGCGCTGCTGCCGGCCGACGAGACCCAGTTGCTCTACAGCCTCTGCCTGCATGGCCGGGGCGAGCTCGGCCTGGCACCCGACGAGTACGCGGCGCTCACGATGGTGCTGCTGCGCCTGCTGGCCTTCAAGCCCGCCGGCGCGGCCGGAGCGGAAAAAAAAACTCTGAATGAAGCTGGGCGCGCGCTTGCCGATGCGCCCCGGGCCGCGCCACCTGCCGAATCGCCCCCGCGACCCGTGGTGGCCGCCGAGCGCGCCCCGGCCCCGGTGCCTGCCGCATCGGTGGCAGCTGCCGCATCGCATGCGCCGCCCGGCCAGCGCCTGCCGGTGGTCGAGGCGCCTTCGTTGAGCGCGGCGCCGCCGCCGAGGCCCGCGCCCGCCGCCGGCCCCGCGCCGGCACCGGCGAGGGTGATGGCGATGCCGGTGAGGGTGCAGCCGCCGCCAGGCGCCCGCGAGGCCGAATCCTCCGCGCCCTCGGCGCCTATACCGCCGAGCGAGGAGGGCGATTTCTGGTACGCCACCGTGACACAGATGGTGGTGGCCGAGGCCATCACCGCGCTGGCGCGCGAGCTTGCCCTGCAATCGCAGCTGGTGGCGCGCGATGTCGACCAGTGGCTGCTGCGCGTCGAGCGCGAGTCGCTCAACCAGACCAGCAGCCGCGAGAAGCTGCAGGCCGCGTTGGCGGCCATGGGCCATGGCGTCAGAATCGCGATCGAGATCGGCGCCGTGGCCGACAGTCCGGCCCGGCGCAACAAGCAGGCGGCCGACGAGCGCCAGCGTGTCGCCGAGGAAGCGATCCGCAACGACCCCGAGGTGCAGTCGATGATGCGCGACTGGGACGCGAAGATCGTTCCCGGTACGCTGCGTCCCGCCTGACACCTCGCGGGACAGATCAAGAAACTGCGCAGCAGTTTTTGCTCTGTCCTCGACTGATTGATACCTTGCGGGACAGATCAAGAAACTACGCAGCAGTTTTTGCTCTGTCCTCGACTGACTGGTACCTTGCGGGACAGATCAAGAAACTGCGCAGCAGTTTTTGCCCTGTCCTCAACTGACTAAACTCTTTATTTCAACGATCGACAGGATCCACATGTTCAACAAAGGACAACTGGCCGGCCTCATGAAGCAGGCGCAGGCAATGCAGGACAACCTCAAGAAGGCCCAGGAAGAACTGGCCACCATCGAGGTCGAGGGTGAATCCGGCGCCGGGCTGGTCAAGGTCGTGATGACCTGCAAGCACGACGTCAAGCGGATCACCATCGATCCCAGCCTGCTGGCCGACGACAAGGACATGCTCGAGGACCTGGTGGCCGCCGCCTTCAATGCCGCCGTGCGCAAGGCCGAGGAAACCAGCGAGCAGAAGATGGGCAAGCTGACGGCCGGCATGCCTGGCCTGCCGCCCGGCATGAAGCTGCCGTTCTGAGCTTTCATCGGCCCTCGATGGCGGATTCCAGTTCGCTCGAAGCGCTGGTCGAAGCACTGCGCCGATTGCCCGGCGTCGGCGCCAAGTCGGCCTCGCGCATGGCCTTCCACATGCTGCAGCACGATCGCGAAGGCCTCCAGAAGCTCGCGCGCGCGTTGCAGCAGGCGGCCGCCAACGTGCGCCATTGCGAGCGCTGCAACACCTTCACCGAAGGCGTGATCTGCAGCGTTTGCCAGGATGCGCGGCGCGACGCCAGCAAGCTCTGCGTGGTGGAGACGCCGGCCGACCAGGCTGCGCTCGAGCGCACCGGCGTGTTCCGCGGCTACTACTTCGTGCTGATGGGCAAGCTGAGCCCGCTCGACGGCATCGGGCCGAACGACATCGGGCTCGCGAAGCTGTTCGAGCGCGCGCTCGACGGCACCGTGAGCGAGGTGATCCTCGCCACCAATTTCACTGCCGAGGGCGAGGCCACGGCCCATGTGATCGGCGATGCGCTCAAGCAGCGCGGGCTTTCGGTGACGCGGCTCGCGCGCGGCGTGCCGGCCGGCAGCGAGCTCGAATACGTCGACCTCGGCACCATCGCCCACGCGTTGGTGGACCGCCGCTGACCACATAGCCTGGCGGCCGCCTATGTGCTGCTGCGCATCGTCCATGTCGCGCTGTACATCGCGAATCGCAGTTCGCTGCGCAGTGCGGTCTGGGCCCTCGGCTTCCTGGTGAACATCGCGATCCTGTTCGCCGGTCGATAGCGGCCTTCGTGTTTACGTAAAAACCCGCACGGGATGTTCCCGATGCAGGGGCAGGGGGGCGCCCCTAAGCTCGATTCGAATCACACGACAGAGAGCCCGAAGGTCCCACTCATGCTCAATCGCCGTACCTTCACCGTCGCCGCTGCGCTGGGCGCGGCTGCCATCGGGGCGCCGCTGGTCTACGGCCAGCCGAAGCTCGAGAAGTCCAAGGTGTCGATCGCGGTCGGAGGCAAGGCTGCGTTCTACTACCTCCCGCTCACGATCTCCGAGCAGCTCGGCTATTTCAAGGCCGAGGGGCTCGATGTCGAGATCTCCGATTTCTCGGGTGGCGCACGCGCACTGCAGGCGGTCGTCGGCGGCTCGGCCGACGTCTGCTCCGGGGCCTTCGAGCACACCATCAACCTGCAGGCCAAGAACCAGTTCTTCCAGGCCTTCGTGCTCCAGGGCCGCGCACCGCAGATCGCGATCGGGGTGTCGACCAAGAACATGCCCACCTACGCGGGCATCGCCGACCTCAAAGGCCGCAAGATCGGTGTCTCGGCGCCGGGCTCCTCCACCAACATGGTGGTCAACCTGGTGTTGTCGCGCGGCGGCCTGAAGGCCAGCGACGTGAGCTTCATCGGCGTCGGCGTCGCCGCCGGCGCACTCACGGCGTTGCGCTCGGGCCAGATCGATGCGATCAGCAACACCGATCCCGTGATGACCATGCTCGAACAGAAGGGCGACGTGAAGATCATCAGCGACACCCGCACGCTCAAGGGCACGCAGGAGGTGTTCGGTGGACTGATGCCGGCCGCCTGCCTCTATGCCTCGTCGGAATTCATCCAGAAAAATCCGAACACCTGCCAGGCGCTCGCCAACGCCATCGTCCATGGCCTCAAGTGGCTGCAGACCGCCGGGCCGGGCGACATCATCAAGACCGTGCCCGAGACCTATCTGCTGGGCGACCGGGCCTTGTACCTGGCGTCATTCGACAAGGTGCGCGAAGCGATCGCCATCGATGGACTGGTGCCGGCCGATGGTCCCAAGACCGCACTCAACGCCATCGCGAGTTTCGATTCCTCGGTCAAGGCCGACAAGATCGATCTCGCCAAGCTCTATACCAACGACTTTGCGCGGCGTGCCAAGGACAGGTTCAAAGCCTGACCGCGGTGTCTCTGCAACCCGGCCTCGGCCGGGTTTCTTCTTTCAAGCCCATGGCCGACCACGCGCTCGAACTGATCGATATCCAATGCACCTTCCGCTCGAAGGACGACCACGGCCAGCGCTACACGGCGGTGGCCGACACCACGCTGCGGATCGGCGAGGGCGAGTTCGTCTCGGTGGTCGGTCCGACCGGCTGCGGCAAGTCGACGCTGCTGAACGTCGGCGCCGGCCTGCTCGAACCGTCGTCGGGCATGGTGCGGGTCTTCGGCGAGCCGCTCTCGGGCATCAACAGGCGCGCCGGCTATATGTTCCAGAGCGAAGCCCTGATGCCGTGGCGCAGCGCGCTCGACAACGTCATGGTGGGCATGCAGTACCGCGGCATGCCCGATGCGCAGGCGAAAGAACGGGCCGAGGCCTGGCTCGCGCGCGTCGGCCTCGCCGGCTTCGGCGACCGCTATCCGCACCAGCTTTCGGGCGGCATGCGAAAGCGCACCGCGCTGGCCCAGGTGCTGGCGCTCGACCCCGACATCATCCTGATGGACGAGCCCTTCAGCGCACTCGACATCCAGACGCGTCAGCTGATGGAGAACGAGGTGCTGGAACTATGGGCGGCGCCGAGCGACGGGCGCCGAGGTCGGAAGGCCGTGCTCTTCATCACCCACGATCTCGATGAGGCGATCGCGATGAGCGACCGCGTGGTGGTGCTGTCGGCCGGGCCTGCGACTCATCCCATCGGCGAATTCACGATCGACCTGCCGCGCCCGCGCGACGTGGCCGAGGTTCGCACGCATCCGCGCTTCGTCGAGCTCCATGCGCAGATATGGAACGTGCTGCGCGACGAGGTGTTGAAGGGCTACGCGCAGCAGTTGAGGAAGGCGGCATGAGACGCCCGGGCGCCCGAAGGCGAATACCGAAGCGCTGCTGTGCGGAGGTGCGCCAGTGACCCTGCGCATCCGACCCAGCGAAAGCAACGCGCGCTTCTGGCAGATGGCCGTGCTGATCGTGCTGCTGGTGGCCTGGCACGCTGCCTCGCGCAACCCGCAGTTCGCCTTCTTTCTCGGTGAACCGATCGAGGTCGCGGGCCGCATCTGGAGCTGGTTCATGCCGTTCGCGATCCCGCCCAACCGGCTGTTCCCGGAGGGCCTGGCGGGCAACGCCGACATCTATCTCCACCTCGCAACCACGCTGCTCGAGACCGTGCTGGCCTTCGTGATCGGCACTGTGCTGGGCCTGGCCTGCGGCCTCTGGCTGGCGCTGGCGCCGACCGCGAGCCTGGTCTTCGACCCCTACATCAAGGCGGCGAACTCGATGCCGCGCGTGATCCTGGCGCCGATCTTCGCGCTCTGGTTCGGCCTCGGCATCTGGAGCAAGGTGGCGCTGGCGGTCACGCTGGTCTTCTTCATCGTCTTCTTCAACGTCTACCAGGGCGTGCGCGAAGTGAGCCCGGTGGTGCTGGCGAACGCGCGCATGCTCGGCGCCAGCCAGCGGCAGCTGCTGCGCACCGTGTACCTGCCGAGCGCGACCAGCTGGGTGTTCTCCAGCCTTCACACCTCGGTGGGGCTGGCGTTCGTGGGTGCGGTGGTCGGCGAGTACCTGGGATCGGCGCGCGGCGTCGGCTACCTGATCCTGCAGGCCGAAGGCACCTTCGATGTCAACACGGTGTTCGCCGGCATCGTGGTGCTGACCGCCTTCGCGCTGCTGCTCGACGCCATCGTCGGCGTGCTCGAGAAGCGGCTCATGAAGTGGCAGCCGCGCAGCGGCGAGACCGAGAAGCTCTGAGCCCGCCGGGCGGGGGGCCGGTCAGTGCTTCTTCTTCTTCGAAGGCGTGCCGCCGCGCGGCTCGTGCGCGACCTGCTTGCTGCTCGACGTCTTCGTTGTCACCTTGGCAGGCACGGTCGTGGCCTTGCTCCTGGGTTCCGCGGCCGCGTGGGCGCGGCTGGTGCCGGAACCCACACTGGCGGTCCGCGAGGTGCGCACGGGCAGGAACACCACCACCTCGTAGCCGCGCTGGAAGGTGTGGTTCGCCTTGACGTCGTTCCATTCGGCGACGCTGGCCGGGCTCAGCTTGTAGCGCCGGGCGATGCTGGCGACGCTGTCCAGGCGGCCGGCCTTGACCACGGTGCGGCGGGTCACGATCTCGGGCTGGAAGCTCAGCTGTCCGGTGTCTGCAACCACCGCCGCGACGTCTTCCTGGACCCGGGCGCTGCGCGGCACGATCAGTGTCGAGCCGGCCTTGATCAGCATTCGCGGCGGCACGTTGTTGACCGCACGGAGGTCGGCCTCGCTCATTCCCGAGCGCTGCGCCGCATCGGCCACCGTCATGGTCGAGGGCACGGTCCAGGCGGTCCAGCTGGCGTACTGGCCCTGGCTGTAGGCCTCGAAGTTGCGCTGGAAGACCGCGGCGTTGTCCCAGGGCAGCAGGATCTCGGGCGTGCCCGCGGCCAGCAGCACCGGCTTGTGGGCCGAGGGATTGAGGGCGCGGAAGTCCTCGACCTGCACGTCGGCCAGCTTGGCCGCCAAGGCGACGTCGAGGTCGCGTTTGAGAGTGACGGTCTGGAAGTAGGGGTGGTTGGCGATCAGCGGCAGGTCGACGTTGAAGCGCGCCGGATCGGCGACGATGTTCTTGACCGCCTGCAGCTTCGGCACGTAGAGCCGCGTTTCGGCCGGCATCGAGATGTCGCTGTAGGTGGCGGGCAGGCCGGCCCGCTGGTTCTTGGCGATCGCCTTGCTGACGTTGCCTTCGCCCCAGTTGTAGGCGGCCAGCGCGAGTTGCCAGTCGCCGAACATGCCGTAGAGACGCTGCAGGTAGTCGAGCGCTGCGCGGGTCGAGGCCACGACATCGCGCCGGTCGTCGCGGAAGATGTTCTGCTTCAGGTCGTAGTCGGTGCCGGTGGCCGGCATGAACTGCCACATGCCGGCGGCGCGAGCGCTCGACACGGCCTGCGGATTGAAGGCGCTCTCGATGTAGGGCAGCAGCGCGATCTCGGTCGGCATGTCGCGGCGCTCGAGTTCCTCGACGATGTGGAAGATGTAGCGGTTCGAGCGCTCGGTCATGCGCTGGATGTAGTCGGGCCGGCTGGCATACCACTGCTCGCGGTCTCGCACGAGCTCGCTGTCGAGGTTCGGCATCTTGAAGCCGCGGCGGATGCGATCCCACATGTCGGTGGGCGGGGCCAGCGTGACCACGGGCCGCGACTTGGTGTCGCCCGAGGTGATCGGCTTCAGGCTGCCGCCCGGATACACCGGCGAGGCGCTGCCCGAAGCGCCGCCCGGCGATGAACCGGTGCCGGTGGCACAGCCCGCGAGGAACAAGGAGCCCGCGAGGCAGGCGGCTAGCAGGAATTTCATCGAAAGTCGTTCTTCCATTGGCGCAGCGCGGCGAACACTTCGGCGGGCGCCGCTGGTGCGGGCAGGCCGGCGTGAGCGTGGACCGCCCGGCTGACAGTGGCTTCGCGGCTGCGAAGAAAAGGATTGATCAGGCGCTCGGTCGCCAGCTGCGAGGGCAGCGTGGGCTCACCGCGCGCGCGCAATGCTTCGCAGTGCGCCGTGTACTGAGTGAGATCCGGGTTGCCGGGTTCCACGCTTTGCGCAAATCTCAGGTTAGCAAGTGTGTATTCGTGGCCGCAGCAGACGCGGGTGTCGCCCGGCAGCGCGGCCAGGGCCTCGAGCGAGGCCAGCATCTGCGCCGGCGTGCCTTCGAACAGGCGTCCGCAGCCGCCCGAGAACAGGGTGTCGCCGCAGAACAGCAGCGGTGCCAGTTCGGCGGCCGCGGCGTTGCGCGGATCGGCCGGCAGGAAGTAGGCGATGTGGCCCGCGGTGTGGCCGGGAATGTCGATCACTTCGAAGCGCAGGCCCAGCGCTTCGGCGTGGCCGCCCTCGGCGAGGGGCGTGTACGGCTCGGGAATGCGCTCGCGGGCGGGGCCGAAGACCTTCGCGCCGGTCGCCGCGTGCAGCGCCGCCACGCCGCCGGTGTGATCGGCGTGGTGGTGCGTGACTAGAATCGCGGCCAGTTGCAGATTCCGGCGTCCGAGCGCATCGAACACGGGCCCGGCGTCCCCTGGGTCGACCACGATCGCGTTGTACCCATCCTGCAGCATCCAGATGTAGTTGTCGGCGAAGGCGGGCAGCGGAACGAGGGTCATGAGCGGTCAAATTATAGGTTTGCATGATTGGTTCGAGACCCCCCCGGGCCGCTATCTGCTGGCCTGGGAGCAGGCCCAGTTCGACCAGGCCGTGGCCGACATCTTCGGCTATCACGCGCTGCAGCTGGGCCTCGGCGAGGTGCAGGCGCTGCGCGCCAATCGCATGCCGCACCGGTGGCTGGCGCTGTCCGATCCGGCCCAGGCCGGCGCCGCGGCGCTGTTGACGGACTTCACGGCCCTGCCTTTTCCGGCCGCCAGCCTCGACCTGGTGGTCCTGCCGCACGCGCTCGAACTCAGTCCCGATCCCCACGCGACCCTGCGCGAGGTCGAGCGGGTGCTGGTGCCCGAGGGCCGGGTCGTCATCTGCGGCCTGAACCCGGCCAGCCTCTGGGGCATGCGGCAGCGGCGGGCCCATCTGTACCGGCGACTCGGTTTCGGCGAGCTGTTCCTGCCCGAGGCCGGTGATTTCATCGGCCACCGGCGCATGCGCGACTGGCTGCGGCTGCTGAGCTTCGAAGTCGAGTCGGGCCGCTTCGGCGTCTACCGGCCGGCGGTCCGCAGCGACGCCTGGCTGGAGCGCTGCCGCTGGTTCGATGCGGCTGGCGAGCGCTGGTGGCCGATCTTCGGTGCCGTCTATTTCCTGGTGGCGGTGAAAAGGGTGCGCGGGCTGCGGCTGCTGAGCGCCGACTGGCGCCGTGCCGCCTCGCGCGCCAGTGCACCGGTGCCGATTGCCGGCAAGATGCACCGGGGGCGCGACAATGGCGGCCAGCTAGAAGAAGGAAGCGGTTTTTGAACGAAGTACAGATCTACACCGACGGTGCCTGCAAGGGCAACCCCGGTCCCGGCGGCTGGGGCGCATGGCTCAAGTCGGGCGCCACCGAGAAAGAGCTTTTCGGCGGCGAACTCAACACCACCAACAACCGCATGGAACTGCAGGCGGTGATCGAGGGCCTCGGTGCGCTGAAGCGCCCGTGCAAGGTCGTCCTCTACCTGGACAGCCAATACGTGCGGATGGGCATCACCGAGTGGATCCGGGGCTGGAAGGCCAAGGGCTGGCGCACCTCGACCAAGCAGCCGGTGAAGAACGTCGAGCTCTGGCAGCAACTCGACAAGCTGGTGGCCGAAGGCGGCCACCAGATCGAATGGCGCTGGGTCAAGGGCCACTCGGGCGACCCGGGCAACGAGCGCGCGGATGCCCTCGCGAACAAGGGTGTTGACCGGGCACTTGGCAGGCTCTGAATTCCCTTCGCGAAACACCGCAGAACCGGCTTTGCCGGGCTGCTGGTGTTGCCCCCGGTAGGGGGTGGGCGGCTCACGAAGTGAGCCAACCTGGGG
>NZ_JBFUCJ010000100.1:0-28128 GCF_056405295.1 Variovorax sp. P1_H2
GCCCGGGCCGCTGGGCCAGCGCGACGGTGATCGCGCGCTCCAGCGTGCTGGCCGAGGCGAAGTCGAGTTCGGCGTCCATGCGCAGCGCGTAGAGGTCGGGCGCCAGAGGCTGCAGGTGCCACAGGTGGCGGTCGCGCAGGCTGCCGTCCGGGTGCAGGCCGACCTCGATGATGCGCGGATGCAGGTGCCGGTACATGTAGTGCGCCAGCGCCGCCAGCAGGCCGCCCAGCACGCCCCAGTAGATCGACGGTGCGGTGGCGATGGTCAGCGCGAAGGTGGCGAGCGCGATCGCCGCCTCGATGCGCGAGATGCGCCACAGCGCGACGAAGGCCGAAGGCCGCAGCAGGCCGATGGTGGCGGTGGCCACGATCGCGGACAGCACCGCCTGCGGCACGTGGTACAGCAGCGGCATCGCCCACAGCAGCGCAGCCGCCACCACGGCGACGCTGAACAGCGTCGCCCACTGCGTCTTGGCGCCGGCATAGAGCGTGATTGCCGAGCGCGAGAACGACGAGCTGGTGGGAAACGAGCCGGTCAGGCCCGATGCGATCTTGCCCAGGCCCTGGCCGATCAGGTCCTGGTTCTCGTTCCAGAGCTTGCCGGCGCGGGCGTTGTCCACCTTGGCGCTGGATGCGGTCTCGAGAAAGCTCACCAGCGTGATCAGGAAGGCCGGCAGCAGCAGGTTGCCGAGTTCGTTGACCGACAGGCCACCGGGCCAGTAGAAGTGCGGCAGGCCCGAGGGCAGCCTGCCGATCACCGCGCCGCCATTCAGCGCATAGCCGACCGCGGCGCTGATCGCCGCGGCGGCCGCGACCAGCGCCATGGTGGTCGGAAAACGCGGCGCGAGCCGCTTGCCGGTCCACAGCGCCGCCATGCCGCCGAGCCCGAAGGCGATCGCGACCAGGTCGGGCAGCGGGCCGTGCATCAGCTGCGTGAGCGAGCGGCCGGTGTAGCCCAGCAGGGCCGGCAATTGCGAGAGCGTGATCAGCACCGCCGCGCCCTGCGTGAAACCCATCAGCACCGGCGAATTGACCATCCGCAGCAGCCAGCCGAAGCGGGCCGCGCCCAGCACCACCTGCATCAGGCCCGACAGCAGCGTGAGCCAGACCGCATAGGCCACCCATTCGCGGCTGCCCGGAATCGCCAGCGGAGCCAGCGAGGCACCGACCAGCAGGCTGGTCAGGGCCGTGGGGCCGACCGAGAGCCGGGCGGAAGAGCTGAAAAGCAGCGCGATCAGCGCCGGCAGCAGCGCGGCGTAGACCCCGGTCACCAGCGGCATGCCCGCCAGCGCCGCATAGGCCACGCCCTGCGGAATGACCATCAGCGCCACGGTGACGCCGGCTGCGGCCTCGTTGACGAGCAGTGCCCGGTCGGGACGCGGCCAGGCCAGGAAGGGAAGCCAGCGCTCGAGCTGGTCGCGGGTCAGGGCCATGGGCGYGGCCCGCGGGAAGTGGGGGAATGCACCCGCCGATGATACGAAAGCGCCAAGGTAGATTCGCCCCATGACCGAACTGCAATCCCTCTTCGATGCCCAGCACCGGGCCAGCCGCGATGACCCCGAGGTGCGCATTGCCCTGCGCCGCGACCGCGTGCGGCGGGTGCAGCGCCTGCTCGACCGGCGTGGCGAGGCGATCGCGGCGGCGGTCGAGGCCGACTTCGGCGTGCGCTCCGCGGCGCTCACCGAGGTGGCCGACCTGCTGGTGCTGCGCAACCTGCTGGGGCAGTTGTCGCGCCGCCTCGAAGCCTGGAGCCGGCCGGTGCGCGTGCACACGCCGATGCAGCTGAAGCCGGCCCGTGCCTTCATCCAGCGCCAGCCCCTCGGCGTGGTCGGTGTGATCTCGCCCTGGAACTACCCGCTGCAGCTCTCGCTCGGGCCCGCGGCCACCGCGCTGGCGGCGGGCAATCGCGTGCTGCTCAAGCCCAGCGAGCTGACGCCGCGCACCTCGGCGCTGCTGGCCGAGGGGGTGGCTGAGGCCTTCGCCCCCGACGAGTTCGCGGTGGTGCAGGGCGATGCCGGCGTCGCATCGCAGTTCGCGGCGCTGCCTTTCGACCACCTGTTCTTCACCGGATCGACTGCGGTCGGCCGCAAGGTGGCCCAGGCCGCGGCGGCCAACCTGACACCCACCACGCTCGAGCTGGGCGGCAAGTCGCCCTGCATCGTGGACGCCTCGGCCGACCTCGACCAGGCGGCGCTGCGCATCGCGCACGGCAAGCTGCTGAATGCCGGCCAGACCTGCATCGCGCCGGATTACGTGCTGCTGCCGCGCGGCCGCGAGGATGCCTTCGCGGCGGCCTGGCAGCGCGCGGTGGCACGCCTGTTCCCGCGCATCGAAGGCAATCCCGACTACGCCTCGATCCTGGGCCAGGGGCACCTGGAGCGGCTGCATGCGCTGCTGCAGGAGGCGAGGGTGAGCGGTGCCCGCGTCGAGCAGGCCGGCGGGGCCGCCGACCCCGGTGCGCGGCAACTGGCGCCGGCGCTGGTGATCGGCCCGGACCCCGGCCTGCGGCTGCTGCAGGAGGAGATCTTCGGCCCGATCCTGCCGGTGCTGCCCTGCGACGACAGCGACGAGGCGATCCGCTACATCAATGCCCGACCGCGGCCGCTCGCCCTCTACTGGTTCGGCACCGACACGGCCGCGCGCGACCGCGTGCTGGCCCGCACCGTGAGCGGCGGCGTGAGCGTCAACGACACGCTGATGCATATCGCGCACGACAACCTGCCCTTCGGTGGCGTCGGCGAAAGCGGCTGGGGCTCGTATCACGGCGAGGCGGGTTTCCTGCGCTTCACGCAGCAGAAGGCGGTGCTGGTGCAGTCGCGCTGGTCCGGTGGCGCGATGCTCTATCCGCCCTACGGCGAGAAATTCAGGCGGATGATGAAGCTGCTGCGCTGGCTCGGATGAAACCGCGAATCAAGCGCGCTTGCGGTGCTGAAAGGCGGTCGGCGACTGTCCGGTCGCGGCCTTGAACATCGCGCAGAAAGCGCTGTCGGTCGCATAGCCGCTGGCCGAGGCCACCAGGCTCACCGCCATACCGCGCGCCAGCAGCGGCAGCGCGTGCGCCAGCACGGCCTGCTGGCGCCACGCCTGCCAGCTCATGCCGAGCTGGTCGCGGAACAGGCGCGCCACGGTGCGCTCGCTGGCGCCGATCTGCCGCGCCCGCTCGGCCAGCGTGGCCCGGTTCGCCGGATTGCGCAGCAGCGCCTCGCACAACTGGCGCAAGCGCTTGTCGGCGGGCAGCGGCACGTCGATGCGGATCTGGGTGGCGCGCTCGAGTTCGTCGACCAGCAGCGGTGCGATCCAGCGCTCGCGTTGCGCCGCGTGCGGATCGACCGGCGGCAGGCCGTCGGGCGTGGTGTCCAGCGCCAGCATCAGCGCGCGCAGCAAGGGGCTGATCTCGAGCACCTCGCAGCGCTCCCAGGCCGGGCCGAGCCAGCTGTGCAAGTACACGGTGCGCAACTCGGCATCCTCGATCACGGAGGTGCTGTGCGGCATGTCGGCCGGCACCCAGAGGGCGCGCGAGGGCGGCACGATGTAGCTGCCGTCCTCGGTGGTCAGGCGGATCACGCCGCGGGTCGAGAAGGTCAGCTGCGGCCAGGGATGGCGGTGCAGCTCGACCCGCGTGTCGGCGCTGAGGAAATGTTCCTTGGCCCGCAGCGGACGCAGGGCGTCGGGCGCGTAGAGGTGCGGCGTGAGCGGGCCGACGCTGTTGGCGGGGGCAGTCGGTGCATCGATAGGCGGCATAAATTCGACAAATCTTGTCTCTGTATCGCCATTCTGCCGCTCCCGGCCCGCTTAGGATCGACCCCCGAGCCAGTTTCTTGTAGCAATCCATGTCTTCCGCCTCCCTTTCCAGTGCCGCGCCGACCGTGCGTTCCGACGTCAAGCTGATCGGCCTCGTCGGCCTGGCGCATGCCGTCAGCCATTTCAGCCAGCTGCTGCTGGCGCCGCTGTTCCCGTGGCTGAAGGAGGCGTTCAACGTCAGCTACACCGAGCTCGGTGCCGTGCTGACCGCGTTCTTCGTGGTCTCGTGCCTGGTGCAGGCGGCTTCAGGCTTCATCGTCGACAAGCTCGGCCCGCGGCCCGTGCTGTTCGTCGGGCTGGCCCTGCTGGGCCTGGCGGGCTTCGGCTATGCGCTGGCGCAGAGCTACTGGATGCTGCTCGGTGCGGCGGTGATGGCCGGCGTCGGCAACGGCGTGTTCCATCCGGTCGACTACACGCTGTTCAACCGCAAGGTGGCGCCGACGCGGCTGGGCCACGCCTACAGCGTTCACGGCATCACGGGCAGCCTGGGATGGGCGCTGGCGCCGGCCCTGATGGTGCCGTTGGCGATGGCTTTCGGCTGGCGCGTGGCGCTGGCGACCGGCGGCGGGGTGGCGGTGCTGGTGCTGCTGGTCCTGTGGCTCAACCGCAGCGTGCTGTCCCTCGACGTCAAGCCGGTGCAGCACGCGGCCGGCGCGCCAGCCGTCGGCGGCGAGTTCGCCTTCCTCGGGATTCCCGCGGTCTGGATGTGCTTCGGCTTCTTCTTTTTCTATGCGATGGCGTTGAGCGTGGTGCAGACCTTCGCGCCGTCCGCGGCCGGTCGCCTGCACGACGTGCCGGTCGCGCTGATCGCGATGTGCCTGACGATCTACATGGTCGCCAGCGCCGCTGGCATGGTGGCGGGCGGCTTCCTGGCCTCCGACCCGGCCCGCTGCGAGCGCATCGTCGGCGCCGGCTTCGGCGTGGCGGCGGCCATTGCGCTGGTGCTGGCCCTGGCCGACTTGGCGCCGGTGCTGGTGCCCGTGATGTTCGGCGCCATGGGATTCGCTTCGGGCATCGCCGGGCCGTCGCGCGACCTGCTGGTCAAGCGCTCGACACCGGCCAACGCGACCGGCCGGGTCTACGGCGTGGTCTATGCCGGGCTCGACATCGGCCAGGCCGTGGCGCCGCTGATCTTCGGCCGCCTGATGGACCATGGCCAGTACGCCAGCGTGATCGTCGGGCTGGCGGTGGTGCAGGGCGTGCTGATCGCCAGCGCTTTCAACGTCCGGCGCGTGCGGCGAGAAGCCCTGGTGCCGGCCTCGGTCTGAGGCTCGGACCTGCGCCGCCGTCGCTGGATACCGCAGGGGCTCGCCGCTCAAGAGGCGATCAACGCATCGACGCGGCGCAGGCCCTCGATGGTCTTCACGCAGGCCTCGGCCGCTTCGGTGCCCTTGACCGCGAAGTGCCGGTGGAAGTACTTGCGATGCTCCACGTGCTCGTGGAAGTGGTGCGGCGTGAGCACCGCCGACAGCACCGGCACGCCGGTCTCGAGCTGCACCGTCATCAGCGAATTGACGACCGTGCTGGCAACGAAGTCGTGGCGGTAGATGCCGCCGTCGACCACCAGCGCGCAGCCGACGATCGCGGCATAGCGGCCCGAGGTCGCGAGGCGCTTGGCGTGCAGCGGGATCTCGAAGGCGCCGGGCACGTCGAACACGTCGATGGTGTCGACCGGCACGCCCAGGCGCTTCATTTCGGCCAGGAAGGCGTCGCGTGCCTGGTGGACGATGTCCGAATGCCACTGTGCCTGCACGAAGGCGATGCGCTGGCCGCGCGGTGCGCCGGCAGCGGGAATGGCGGAAAGGGGAAGGTCGTTGATCTGACTCATGGTTTGCCTTTGCAAGGATTTCCTGAATCAGGGCGCACGAACCCGGCGCGGGGGCCGGCGCGAACGCACCAGCCCCGCAGCGGGGTCGCGCTCTCTTTCATCCGGACTGTGACCGTCGGCCCCGGGATCGCACCGGGTCTGCTGACCCTGCGGCGAACACAAGGTGTCGCCGCAGGCGCTCGCGGGCTCGTGCGGCTTTCGCCGCCATCACCGCCGGTGGGGAATTTCACCCCGCCCTGAGAACGCTTGGCTCCGGCTTGCGCCGAAACAGAGCGGATTCTAGGCAAGTCGGCCGCTCCCTGCTGTCGCCCACGAGCCAAGGCCCCAGGCGGCGGGGGGCGGCGCGGCGGCGCGTCAGCGGGCCGCGAGGAATTGCGCCATGCGCTGCAGCTCGTCGTCGAGTGCGGCACGAAAGGCGGGCCCCTTCGGCGCGGCGCCGGCGGCGTAGCCGAACGCGGGCTGCAATCGTCCTTCGCGGGCCGACACGTTGGCCCAGCCGATCACTTGCTCGTGCCACAGCATCGGCAACGCGTAGTAGCCGAGTCTTCGCTTCGGCGGCGGCGTGTAGGCCTCGAACTTGTACGACCAGCCCCACAGCAGCTCGAAGCGGCGGCGGTCCCAGACCACCGGGTCGAAGGGCGCCAGCAGGCGCAGCGCATCGTCGGGCGCATGGCGGCGCGAACGCGGGTTCTCGTCGGCCGGCCAATACCAGGTGCCGCCGTCGATGCGGCAACTGGCGAGCTGTTCGCGCGCCATCCGGAGGGCGGCCTGGGTCTGCGCCGACAGATGCGGGGCGCCGTAGCCGAGCAATCGCACCAGATAGGTCAGGCTGGCGGCCGGCAGGGGCGCGTACTGGCGCACCACCAGGTCGACCAGCGCGGCGGCGCGCCGGGCGCGGCCGGCCGGGCTGTCGTCAGCGGGCGGATGCGTCACCGCCTCGTAGATGCGGGTGCCGCCGTCGCGCCGCTTGACGCGCAGCAGGCCGCGGTAATGCATGCCGTCGAGCAGGTGCGTGCTGGCGTTGCTCGAGCCGCCCCAGTGGTTCTTCGTGCGGCCGTGCGCGAAATGCTGCTCGACCTCGCGCGGATGCACCGGCCCGCGCTCGCGCACGAAGGCCAGCAGCTCGGCCGCCTTGCGCCGGGTCTCGGCATCCCAGGCGGGCGCGGCCTGGCGCGGATGCATCAGCGCCAGGTGCTCGCGCGGCAGGAAGCCGTAGTTGACGAGGCAGTCTTCCTCGACCGCGAGCCGCGTGTAGCGGTTCTCGAGATCGCCGGCACGGTAGTCCTTGACGCGATGGCGCAGGGTCAGGTCCTGCGCGCGCGCCGGGGCGCGGATCGGATCGGCTTGCACGAAACCCAGCCGCCGGATCGCGCCTGGCAGCGTCGTGGGCCGGAAGAGGGTGCGCGCCACCGCGTAGCGGCGCAAGTCGTCGAGGCTGGTTTCGGCAGGCATGCGGCGAATTGCAGCACAGCTTCGGGGAGCCTGCAGCGTGGCCGGCCTGACCGTGGGCGGCCTCGACCACCGGGCCGCCGCGGCGTATGGTTGATCCCCTGCCTGCCCCGGGGGTGCGTAGGACAAGGCGCACAAATGGCGACGGCGGCCGCCGACGCGACCCTCTTGGTCGGGCGCGAAAGTAGATTCAAAATGGACAAATGGCTCGACCGCCGCGAGCATGAACCTTGTGTCGAAACATGGCGAACCTGGCCGATCTGGACCCATCGTTCTCAGTTCCCTGCAGGCGATGCGCCGCGATGCTGCAGAAGGGGAACCGCTTTTGCCCATTCTGCTTCGAGGACCAGTTCGCCCCGGTCGACACCGACGATGCACGACCGCCGGTCCAGCGCGGGCGGGGCCTCTCTGTCGCAGCGCAAGCGCCGGCCCCCGTGCTCATCGACTTTTCGGACACCGCGCAGCCGGATGCGGAGGAAGTCATCCACATCCCCGGCCCGACGGGTGCGACCCTCGAGGAGGCCGACCCCGGGATCGGCCTTGTCCGACCTGGCGCCTTCGGGCATATGGAGGTTCTGGTTGGCGGCGATACCGCGCAGGGAGCGGCCCGTTTTGCAACCCCGCGGCGCGTGGTGATCGGCATCGCGGGCGTGCTGGTCTTGATTGCGCTCGTTCTCATGGGACTCGGGCATTTCGGCGATCGGAACGAGGCCGGCGGGCTGCCAGCGTTCAGGGCCGACATCGAGCGCGTGCAGGCCGCCTTGAACCGTGGCGACCTGGGTGCCGCCGAGCCGATGCTCGCGGCCTTGGACGCCGAGCATGCGGACGACCCGGGCGTTCAGGCGCTGAAGGAGGCTTTCGATCGGCGCGTGCAAGAACTGGCCGCGAAGCGAGGACAGCTTCCGGAGGCCGTGCTGAAGGCCTCCACGGCGCTTCGACTGAACGAGAGCACGGTTCCTCCTGCCCCTGCCGCTGCCTCCTTGCCGCGGGAGGCGCCGGTGGGCGCCGGCGCTGCACCGGCCGCCAGCCAGGGGGGAGCGGAGGACAAGGAGTGTGGCCAGGCGCTTGCGGCGCTGGCTTTGTGCCAGAAGAAGTAGAGGGTGCGAACAGGACAGCGAGCCGCACGAATGAGCCAGGCATCACCTGGCGGTAAAAGCAACCTTCGATGGAGCCAGCATGCCAATCAGATCCTTGTTGACCGCGCTGTTGTGGATGGTCTTCCTCGGGTACGCGGCAGCGGCACCCCGGGCGGAGTACAAGATCGTCACCGCATCGAAAACCGGTACCTACATTCAGATTGGCCGAGACCTTGCCACCATGGTCGCCGAGCCCGCCGACATCGATCTCGAAGTGCTCGAGTCGAAGGGCTCGGCGGAGAACGTCCAGCGCATGCGCTTCGAGCCCGGCGTCAAGCTGGCCCTGGTGCAGTCCGATGTCTACCAGGCATTCCTGGACGAGGCGAAGGCGGGCAACGCCGATGCCGGCAACATCATTCGTCCGCTGCGGCTCATCATGCCGCTCTATGACGAGGAGATCTACTTCATCGTCCGGGCGGACTCGCCGCTGAACAGCATCCACGAGATCCGGAACAAGAAGATCGGCGTCGGGCCGCTCGGCAGCGGCACCGCACTCACCTCGAGAACGCTCTACCAGCTGATGTTCGGGGAGCCGCTGCCGCCCGACAACACGCAGTACCTGAGCAACGAGGAGGCGCTGGCCAGGCTCACGGTCGACAAGTCGATCGACGTCGCCATCATCGTCGCCGGACAACCGGCCAAGCTGTTCTCGGACATGAAGGCCGAGGCCCGCAACTACATCAAGATCCTGAAGCTCGACGATGCGGCGCCGGAGACGGTGCGCGCGAAGAAGACCTACTTTCCCGGGGCCATACGTGCTGCCAGCTATTCGACATGGCTCAAGGCCGACGTGCCCACCCTGACCGTGAAGGCCTACCTCGTCACCTACGACTACGGATTGCAGTCGACGGTCGGAAATCTGACCCGCTTCGCCGAGTCCCTTTGCACCAATTTCGACAAGCTCCAGGCCAACGGCCACCCCAAGTGGAAGCAGGTTCGCCTGGAGCTGCCGGCCCTGAGCCAGGGGTGGCGCTACTACGCGCCGATGGAAAAGCGCATACGCGCCTGCATCGCCCGTCGGACGGCCCTCGGCGCAGCGTCTCCTGCCTCTGCGCCGCCGCCAACGCGCGCCTGCACGGAGCAGGAACTGGTGCTGGGCATCTGCAGGCGGTGAATGTTGGGGTACCTTCAAATCCTGTCCTGGCGAGCGGAGCGCCACGCGGCCGGCGATGGAGAGCGGGCGTGCCGCCGAAGAGCCTGCTCCCGGTCCTCGGCCTATTCGCTTCGCCGCAATAGTCTGGCAAACTTGCAGACGCTCGACAACTTGGAGGACATAGCCATGGCATTGCGCATCAACGACCTCGTTCCCGACTTTTCGGCCGATACCGACCAGGGGTCCATCACCTTCCACGATTGGATCGGTTCAGGCTGGGCGATCCTCTTTTCGCACCCCAAAGACTTCACGCCGGTGTGCACCACCGAATTCGGCGTGGTCGCACAACTGGCTGACGAGTGGGCCAAGCGCGGCACCAAGGTGATCGGCGTATCTGTCGACGGCGTCGACGCGCACAAGAAGTGGAAGGGCGACATCGAAGGCTTCGCGGGCACCAAGTTGGGCTTCCCCATCATTGCTGACGAAGGCCTGACCGTGTCCAAGGCCTTCGACATGCTGCCTGCCGAGGCCTACCTGCCCGATGGCCGTACCGCCGCGGACACGGCCACCGTGCGTTCGGTGTTCATCATCGGTCCGGACAAGAGGCTCAAGCTTTCCATGACCTACCCGATGTCGGTCGGTCGCAACTTTGCAGAGGTGCTTCGCGCCTTGGATGCCTTGCAACTGACCTTCAATGTTCCGCTGGCGACTCCCGCCAACTGGACCGTAGGCGAGGACGTCATCGTCGCACTCGCCCTCAATGACGATCAGGCCCGTGAGAAGTACGGCAGCATCGACATCAAGCTGCCGTACCTGCGCACCACCAAAGCGCCGAAGTAATCCGGATCCGAGGCGTCCGAGCTCTCGTGTCGAGCGCATCGGTCGCCTTGGACATCCGGCGTGCGAGGCGCTAGGTCGGGGCTGGCGCCGCCGGGACCAGTCCGTAGCGGGTCATGACGGCGACCAACGCCGCCTTGTCCGGCGGCCCGCCGGCGCTGACCACTTCAGCGACATCGCGAAAGTACTGGGCGCCAATGTCCGGCGATTGCACGACGAGAGCCTGGGCTGTCGCTGCGAAGGGGTTCGAGAACTGGTGGACACTGCCCTTGGGACTGAACATGGCCTCACCGGCGGCGAGGTCACGGGTATCGGCGTCGACGGAATATCGMAGCGTTCCTTCCAGCACGTAGACGCATTCGTCGTTGTTCGTATGGCTATGCGGAGGCGGTACGTTCGAGCCGGGCGGCACGGTGAGTTCGAACAGGCCGACACTGCCAGTCTGCGACCCGTCCACCAGGTAGCGAATGGACAGCTGGCCGACGCTGATTGCTGACGAATCGTTCATTGTTCAGTCTTCCATCGCATGATGCAGGGCCGGCCATCATGCCGGAATCGACCCGCTCTGGGAATGGCGGCGAGGGGCGGATGCCCGGTCCGGGTCGTGCTGCCGAGGCCCTCAATCCTGCGCTGCCAGCGGATTCGGCGACGGCTCGCCGATCTTCGTGAGCGTGTTGCGGTCGGTGTGATGAAAGGGTTCGGCCAGCCCTTGGATCTGCATGACCGTGTCCTGGTCGTACGACCAGCTGCCGTCGGCATGGAAGCCGACCTTGATACGCCACTCCAGCGTGGTGAATGCATGCTCGAGGAAGGGATTGGAGACGATGCCGTTCACGAGGCTGCCGTGCGTGGCGACCAGTTCGAACTGGTCTGCATCGGCATCGACGCGGCCGCTCGCCATCGCGACCTGGCCGCGAGGAATCGCCAGCGTGAGCATGACGGTGCGGGTGGCGGGCTCCCACAACCAGTAGCCGACCTGGTCGTGATACATCTTGGTCAGCCCAGGCTTGTGAATGGTGGTGTGATAGCGCAGGCCATAGAGCACTTGCGGGCCGTTGGTCTGGGGATCGATCGGCTGCAGTTCATAGTGCTCCACATAGACCTGCGTCTTCGGTCCCTGCGCCTTCGGCTTGACGTCCACGCCCTTCTCGCCGCGCCACAGGCCCGCCATCCTGCGCAAGGGGCCGAGGTTGGCGAGGGTCTGGCCATCCAGATTGGAGGGTTCGGTGTAGATGTCTTCGGGAAACGCGCTCATGGGATTGGCAGGGAAGTGGAGTTGAATCGGGCTTCGGCAGCTGGCGGATTCTGCCTGGCACAGCAGGGAGAGGACGGCATCAAGCCGCAATCGGATGACGCAGGGAACGTGCCAAGCGCTTCGCGCCGGAGCAGGCCGAAAGGTCAGACCACGCTGCGGTGCCGCTCGATGCAGGTCGCCAGCGTCTCCTCGCCGGAGCGCTGCCACCAGTCCAGCGTCGAGAAGATCTCGACCTCGCTGAAGCCCGCGAAGCCCGCCGCCTCGACCCAGCCTCGGATCTTCCGCAGTTCGACCACGCCGTCGCCCATCATTCCGCGATCCGACAGGAGGTCGCGTGTCGGCGCGAGCCAGTCGCAGACGTGGAAGGCCAGCAGCCGCTCCTTGCCTGCGCGCGCGATCTGCTGCTCGAGCTTCGGGTCCCACCACACGTGGTAGATGTCCAGCGCCACGCCCAGCATGCCGGAGCGCCCGGCGTCCAGTTCGTCGCACAGGTCGAGTGCATGCTCCAGCGTGTTGATGCAGGCGCGGTCGGCGGCCTGCATCGGGTGCAGCGGCTCGATCGCGAGCGGCATGCCGACCTCGCGCGCGTAGGCCAGCGATGCCGCGATGCCGTCGCGCACCTCGCCGCGTGCGCGGCCGATGTCCTTGTAGGCGACCTTGCCCTCGAGCGCACCGGGCAGCGCGCCGACCACCAGCACCAGGCAGGGCGCGCCGAGGGCCCTGGCCTCGTCGATGGCGCGGCGGTTGTCGTCCAGCGCGGCCCTGAGGCCGGCGGCGTCGGGCGCGGGGAAGAAGCCGCCGCGGCAGTAGCCCGAAAGCCCGATGCCATGCGACTTCAGCTGCTTCGCGACCTTGTCGATCCCGACCGCGGAGACCTGGTCGCGCCACGGGCTGATCGCGCGGATGCCGCGTTCGGCGCACTGGTCGATGATGCGGTCCAGCGGCACCTCGGCGCCGCGCTGCTTTCGCACGGTCGCGGTGTTGATGGACAGCCAGTGATGATCCTTCGAGAAATCGCGCATTTCGCTACAGCCTCAGTCTTTGTGCCGCTCGCGCCGAAACTGGCGCAGGATGGCGGCGTTGTCGAGATCGCCATCGCCGGCGGCGACAGCGGCGCGCATCAGCGCGGCGTGGGTTTCCGAGAGTGGCAGCCGCTGGCCCGTGGCCCGACTGCTGTCGAGCATCAACTCGACGTCCTTCAGGTGCTGGCGGATGCGCGACTGCGGCGCGAAGTCGCCGGCCACCATCATGGCGCCCTTGGCCAGCGCAGCGTCGGAGCGCGCGGGCGTCGCGAGCACCAGTTCCAGGAACTGTGCCGGCGCGATGCCCATGCTCTCGGCCAGCACCATGCCTTCGGCCAGCGCGGCGCGGTTGAGGCCCAACACCAGGTTGGTCGCGAGCTTGGCTCGCGCTCCCATGCCGGCGCCTCCGACCCGGATGCGATGCGACGAGAGCGCCGCGAGCACGGCTTCGCTGGCGCGCACGGCGTCCGCCCCGCCGCCGAGCAGCATCGTCGCTTCCCCCGCCGCGATCTGGCTGCTGGAGCCTGACAATGGCGCTTCGATCAGGTCGACGCCTTGCGCCTCGAGGCGCATCGCCAGCGACTCCAGCGCCTCGGGGTCGCCCGTCGAGCAGTCCACCAGCACCCGCACCGCGCCACCCGCCAACAGGCCCTGCGGGCCCTCGGTCGCATCAAGCACGCCTCGGGTGTCGAACACGGCCAGCACGACCGTCGCGCAGGCGCTGCCGATCTCGCGCGGCGAGGCCGCGGTGCGCATGCCCGACGAACGCAACGCAGCGCGCGCTTCTTCGCGCAGGTCGTAGCCGACGACATCGAAGCCGCCTGCAACGAGGCGGCCGGCCAGCGCACTGCCGACCAGCCCGAGTCCGACCAGCCCGATCGGGCCCACGGGTTCGACAGCGTCACGAGTGGGCACGCGTTTCCCGCGTCACAGCGACGCGCCTCCGCAGATCTGGATGTCCTGGCCGGTGATGGCGGCGGCGTCGGGCGACAGCAGATAGGCCACCAGCGCAGCGATCTCGCGCGGCTCGATCAGGCGGCCCAGCGGCGGCAACCGGGGTGCAGCCGACCGTCGCGCCGGATCATCGAGCATGGCGGTGGCGGTCGCCGCCGGCGACACCACGTTGACCGTGACGCCGCTGGCAACCACTTCGGCCGCCCAACTGCGCGCCAAGGCGACCAGCGCGGCCTTGCTCGCCGCGTACTGGCTGCGCCCGGGCATGCCTCGCGACACCCGGCTGCCCACCATCACCACGCGGCCGCGGCCCGCCCGCACCATGGCGGGCACGGCGACGTCGGCGATGCGGGTCAGTGCGTCGACATGCAATCGCCACATGAGGCTGCCGTCTGCCGCCGCCAGTGCGCCCAGCGGGCCGACGCGCAACACGCCGGCCGCATGGACCAGCGCCTCGGCGACGCCGGTGGCCCGCGTTGCCGCCTCGGTGGCCGCGCCGTCGCACAGGTCCACCGCCACCGGCGTGAAGCTTGCGTGCACGATCTGCGCCGGTGCCAGATCGAAGCCGACGACCTGCCAGCCGTCGGCCAGCAGACGGCGAGCAATGGCCTGCCCGATGCCCGAACTGGTCCCGGTGACGATGGCGCGCTGTTCCATTTCGGTCATTCGAGACGGATGTTGCCGTCGGTGATGATCTTCTGCGAGCGCGCCATGTCCTCGCGCTGGAACTTGGCGAATTCCTCGGCCGAACCCGGCGTCAGAAGCAGTCCTTGCTGCACCAGCTTGTCACGCATGTCGGTTCCCAGCGCCTTGTTGACCTCGGCATTCAGGCGCTGCGTGATCTCGGCCGGCAGCTTCGCGGGGCCCCACAGCCCGTACCAGCTGTAGAACTCGTAGCCCGGGATCGTCTCGCCCACCGTCGGTACGTCCGGCAGATTGGGCGCGCGCGTGTTGGAGGTGACCGCGATCACACGCAGCATGCCGCTCTTGTGGTACTGCACCGAGCCGAGGATCGGGTCGATGAAGCCGTCGATCTGTCCGCCGATCAGGTCCTGGAAGGCCGGCGCCGTGCCCTTGTACGGCACGATCAGGTAGTTGATCTGGCCGGCGCGTTTCAGCAGTTCGGTCGACAGGTGGCCGGCCGAGCCGATCGATCCGACCGCGAAGGTCATTTTGCCGGGATTGGCCTTTGCATACGCCAGCAGCGACTTGACGTCGGTGATCGGCAGGTCCTTGTTGATCGCGACCGACAGCGGCGCCTTGGCGACCAGCGCCACCGGAGTGAAGTCGTTGACCACGTTGTAGGGCGTCGACTTCATCGTCATCGGCGCCGTGACGAAGGTCGATGCGTTGAACAGCAGCGTGTAGCCGTCGGCCGGCGCCTTGGACACCACGTCGGCGCCGATGGTGCCGTTGCCTCCCGGCTTGTTGTCGACGACGAAGGTCTGGCCCAACTGCTCGCTCAACTTCTGCGCCAGCGCCCGGCCCACGGTGTCCAGCGTGCCGCCGGGCGGGAACGGGATGATGACGCGCACCGGCCTGGCGGGCCAGGACTGCGCCATCGCACCCGCCGCGGTGAAGGCCAGGATCAGCGTCAGCAAGAACTTGGCGAACAACGGAGTCTTCATGGCTTGTCTCCTTGGTGGAATCGGATCAGGCGTCGACGCCGTGCAGCGCCAGCAGCGTTCTCATGCGCCGCAGCGCCAGTTCGGGCTGCTCCAGCAGATCGGCCGCATCGGCCAGCCGGAACAGCTCGGCGAAGTGCTGCAGCGAGCGCGTGCTCTGCTGGCCGCCGACCATCGTGAAGTGGCTCTGGTGGCCGTTGAGCCAGGCCATGAAGACCACGCCGGTCTTGTAGAAGCGTGTCGGTGCCGCGAAGATGTGGCGCGACAGCGGCACCGTGGGGCCGAGGATCGCGTGGAACTTCTCGACATGGCCCTGCGCGAGTTCGCCGAGTGCGGCACTGGCCGCCGGCGCGATGGCGTCGAAGATGCCGAGCAGCGCATCGCTCTGGCCATGCGTCTTCTCGCTGCCGTGGCCGTCGCCCGCGATCAGTTCGGCGTAGTTGAAGTCGTCGCCGGTGTACATGCGCACGCCCGGCGGCAGCCGCCGGCGCATCGCGATCTCCTTGTCCTTGTCGAGCAGCGAGATCTTGATGCCGTCGACCTTGTCCGGATGGGCCGCGATGATGCCGAGCGCGGTGTCCATCGCACGGTCGACCTCGGCCGTGCCCCAGTAGCCCGCCAGCGCCGGGTCGAACATGTCGCCGAGCCAGTGCAGCACCACCGGCTGCTTCGCCTGGCTCAGGATGCGGTCGTACACGCGCTCGTAGTCGGCCGGGCTCTTCGCGACCCGGGCCAGCGCGCGGCTGGCCATCACGATCAGCTTGCCGCCGAGCGCCTCGATCGCCGCCATCTGCTCTTCGTAGCCGCGGATCACGTCGTCGACGCGCTTCACCGCATCGAGGGCTAGATGGTCGGTGCCGCAGCCGGACGCGACCCGCGCCCCCGGCACGTCCTTCGCCGCGTCGAGCGAGCGGCGGATCAGCTCCAGCGAGGTCGGCCAGTCGAGGCCCATGCCGCGCTGCGCGGTGTCCATGGCTTCGGCCACGCCGAGTCCGAGCGACCACAGGTGGCGGCGCAAGGCGATGGTGGCGTCCCAGTCGACCGCACATTGCAGCCACGGATCGACCGCGGCCAGCGGGTCGGCCACCACGTGCGCCGCCGAGTAGGCGATGCGATTGAACTTGACGCCCGCGGGCGGCCTGGCGGGCGTGTTGCCGCGCAGCGTGTACGGCGCGAGCGAGCCGCCGGCGACGGGGAGGGTGAGCGAGAGGGCCATCGGATCCACCTCAGATCTTCAGCGCCGGCACGTCGACCCAGCGCCGGTCCTTCCAGCTCTCGAGCGCGGTCTCGACCAGCTGCACGCCCTTGGCGCCTTCGGGCAGCGTCCACTTGTAGGGCGCGTTCTCGACCACGTGGCGGATGAAGTGCTCCCACTGGATCTTGAAGCCGTTGTCGTAGACCTGCGAGTCGGGGATCTCCTGCCACTGGTCGAAGAAGTTCATGGTCTGCTTCTCGTCCGGGTTCCAGACCGGGCGCGGCGTGGCGACGCGCGACTGCGCGCGGCACGACGACAGGCCGGCCACGGCCGAGCCGTCGGTGCCGTCGACATGGAAGGTCACGAGGTCGTCGCGCCGCACGCGCGTGACCCAGCTCATGTTGATCTGCGCGATCACCGGCTCGCCGTTGTGGCCCTTGAGCTCGCAGGTGGCGTAGGCCGCGTCGTCGGCCGTGGCCTCGTAGGGCTTGCCGGCTTCGTCCCAGCGCTTGGGGATGTGCGTCGCGCCGATGCACGACACCGACTGCACCTCGCCGAACAGGTTGTCCAGCACGTAGCGCCAGTGGCACATCATGTCGAGGATCATGCCGCCGCCGTCTTCCTTGCGGTAGTTCCACGAGGGCCGCTGGATCGGCTGCAGGTCGCCCTCGAACACCCAGTAGCCGAACTCCAGGCGGACCGACAGCATGCGGCCGAAGAAGCCGGCGCGGCGCAGCATGTCGAGCTTGCGCAGGCCGGGCAGGAACAGCTTGTCCTGCACCGCGCCGTGCTTCAGGCCCTTGGTCTTTTCGGCCTCTTCGGCCAGCCGGGCGATCTCGACCGCCTCGTTGAGATTGGTCGCGATCGGCTTCTCGCAGTACACGTGCTTGCCGGCGCGGATCGCCTTGGCCAGCAGCGTCGGGCGCATCTGCGTGGTGCCGGCATCGAAGAAGATCGTGTCGTCCGTGTTCTCGAGCGCGCGGTCGAGGTCGGTCCCCCAGCGCGCGATGCCGTGCGCCTTGGCAAGCGCTTCGATCTTCTCGGCGTTGCGGCCGATCAGGATCGGGTCGGGCATCACGGTGTCGCCGTTCGAGAGCGTCACGCCGCCCTGCGCGCGGATCGCGACGATCGAGCGGATCAGGTGCTGGTTCATGCCCATGCGTCCGGTGACGCCGTGCATGATGATTCCGAGTCGTTGTTGTGCCATGGGGTGGTTCTCCGCTGAAAGTGGCTTAAGGGGCTGGCGACAGGCCGGCGGCCTTGACCAGGCTTGCGTTGCTTGCGATCTCGTCCTTGATGTAGGCGTCGAACTGCTCGGGCTTGAGCGTCCAGGCATCGGCGCCGAGCTTCAGGAAGCGTTCCTTGACTTCGGGGCTGGCGAGCGCCTTCGCGACCTCGTCGTGCAGCCGGTTGACGACATCGCGCGGCGTCTTGGCCGGCGCCATCATCCCGATCCAGAAGTTGAACTCCGAGCCGGGCACGCCGGCCTCTGCAGTGGTTGGCACCTCGGGCAGCGCGGCCGCGCGCTTCGGCGAGCCGACGGCCAGCGCCAGCAGGTGGCCTTCGCGGATCTGGCCGATCACCGGTGCGATCGGCGAGAAGTAATAGTCGACCCGGCCCGACAGCACCTCGGTCACGGCGTCGGCCGAGCCCTTGAACGGGATGTTGGTGGCAGTTATCTTGGCGGCCAGCTTGAACTTCTCGGCGTTCAGGTGGGTCGCGCTGCCTTGCCCGGCCGAGGCGAAGTTGATGCTGCCCGGCTTGGCCTTGGCGGCGGCGACCAGTTCCTTCAGTGTCTTGATGTTCTTGGACGGCGAGATCACGAGCGCGTTCGGCAAGGTCGAGATCGGCGTGATGCCGGCGAAGTCGTTGACCGTGTCGAAGGGCAGCTTGGCGAAGGTCGACGGGCTCACCGTGTGCGACGACGAGTGGATCATGATCGTGTAGCCGTCGGGCGCAGCCGTGGCCACGGCCTGCTGGCCGATGGTGCCGCTGGCGCCGCCGCGGTTGTCGATCACCAGCGTCTGGCCCATGCTGGCGCTCATCTTGTCGGCGATGGCGCGGGCGATGATGTCGGTGGTGCTGCCGGCCGCGAAGGGCACGATCACGCGGATCGGCTTGGTCGGGTAGTGGGCCTCGGCAGCGGCGCCGAAGGCGGCGCCGAGTGCCAGGCAGGCCACCAGGCCGGCGCGTCGATTGAGTTTCATGAAGTCTCCTTGTGCTTCGGGATGAACGCGCGCGTCTAGACCAGGGAAGGCGCTTGCGAGAGGGGTTGCAGGCTCGTGAAGTCGGGGTCCGCGCCATGGGCGAAGYCGGGCCGGGCCAGCGAATCGATCGCGATCAGGCCGTCGCGGATCGCCAGGCGCGGGCGACCGGCGCTGTTTTCGTAGAGGTCGCCGTGGGCGGCGGCGAAGGCCTGCTGCTCCACGGCCGGCGCATCGCCGAAGCCGTCGACGTAGTGGTGGCCGTTGCGCTCGCAGTGCCCGAGGCCCAGCAGCGAGGCCAGCGCCAGGTCCTGCTGCACGGCCAGGCCGGCCTGGCAGGTCAGGTCTTCGGCCGACATGAAGCAGCGGTCGGCCGCGTTGCGGGTCGTGAGATTCCACTGGTCGCAGCGCGCGCGATTGAGGACCGCCTTGTAGAGGCCCTTGCAGCCCTTGCTCGAGATGCCGCGCCAGCCATGCGTGCGCGCGGTGGGGAAGGCGTCGAGCGTGCCGTCGGCCTCGTCGAGCAGCAGCGGCGCGGGGCTGTCTAGCGCTGCCAGGGCCGGTGCCAGGCTGGCCTCGCGCGGCAGCGGTTGCTCGAGGTAGAGCAGCGCCTCGGGGCGCGCGGCCAGCCGCGGCAGCGCACGCAGGCCCGTGCACAGCGCCTGCAGCGCCTGCAGGTCGGTGTATTGCTCGTTGCCATCGAGGCTGAAGCGATGACCCGGCGCAGCGGTATCGAGCGCCGCCAGCACGGCGTCGAGCCGCGCGAGGTCGGCCACGGGGTCGCCGCCGAGCTTGACCTTGAAGCAGCGGTGGCCGTAGCGGCGCACCACCGCGGGCAGGCTGACCGGCAGCCCCGCGGCATCCTCGGCGTCGCCTTCGAGCGCATCGAGCAGGCCCACCGTGTGCCGCGCCTCGAGGTGGTTCGCGGGCGCCAGCCGCGCCAGCCAGCCGTTCCAGTTCCAGCCGCGCAGGTCGTCGGCCAGCGGGGTGTCCCCGATGCCGACCAGGTTGCGCTGGAACGCGGTGTACACGGGAACCTGCAGGCAGTGGCACAGTGCGTCGAGCACGGCGCGGTCGAGCACCGCCTGGCCGAAGGAGGTCGACAGCGCCGTGAGGCCGGTCGACTCCCCTTGCGCCATCAACGTCTGGTAGTGCTGCGTGAACAACGCGAAGGCCGGCACCGGCGCGCCGCGGGTGTAGGCCTCGGCCGCCGCTTCCAGTGCCAACTGCAAATGCCGGACGTTCTCTGCCTGGCTCATGCCGGTCCGCTTGTCGAACCAGCGCGGCACCATCAATTCGGCCGCCCAGCCCTGGGCGGTGCCGTGCGCGCCGCAGTCCACCGTGGCGCGCACGAAGACCTGCGGGCAGCGCGTCAGCGTGGCGGCACCGAACTTGAAAGGCAGGCGAAGCGCCATCGGGCGCACGCCGAAGTCGACGGCGAGCACGCGCACGGCCGGCGCGGAGGAAGATGCGGAAGCGGTCACGGCAGCTGTCAGTGGGCGTCGAGTTGGCCCTGCGCGAAGAAATGCGCGCGCAGGGTGCGGGCGTAGGCCGCAAAGCGCTCGCTACCCATGACGTCGAGCGGGCGCGGACGCGGCAGGTCGATGTCGTAGATCGCGGCGATCGACCCCGGCCGCTCGCTCATCACGATCACGCGGTCCGACAGGAAGATCGCCTCGGGGATGCTGTGCGTGATCAGCAGCACGGTCTTCCTCGAGGCCGACCAGATGCGCTGCAGCTCGAGGTTCATCTTCTCGCGCGTCATGGCGTCGAGGGCGCCGAAGGGTTCGTCCATCAGCAGCACCGAGGGGTCGTGCAGCAGGGCGCGGCAGATCGAAGCCCGCTGCTGCATGCCGCCCGAGAGCTGCCACGGGTACTTGTTCTCGAAGCCTGCGAGGCCCGCCATCTTCATCAGTTCGCGGGCCCGCTCGCGCGCGGCGGCCTTCGGCAGATGGCGGATCTCGGCCTGCAGCAGGATGTTGTCCTCGACACTGCGCCAGGCCAGCAGCAGCGCGCTCTGGAACACGATGCCGACATCCTTCTGCGGCCCCGTGATCGGCTTGCCGGCCAGCGTCAGGGTGCCGGCGCTGATCGGCAGCAGCCCGGCCACCATCTTGAGCAGCGTGCTCTTGCCGCAGCCCGAGGGCCCGACCACCGAGACGAACTCGCCCTCGCGGATCGAGAAGTCGAGCGGCTTGAGCGACTCGACCGGGCCGTCCTTGCTCCGGTAGGTCTTGGCGACGCCGCGCGCTTCGATGAGAGTGTCCAGGGCCATGAGGAACGATCAGTTGGTCGGCAGGAAGTCCAGCGTCACGTAGTCCTCGGGCTTGCCGCGCGTGGCGGGGTCCATGCCGCCGTATTGCACCAGCAGGTCGAGCGAGTCGTTGACGTTCTTCATCGAGACGCGGTACGGCCGCTGGTTGGTGGTTTCCTTGGTGTGGAAGAGGGCCGCGCTCTGCTTCATGCCGACGATCAGCGTGTCGCGCACGCCGGCCTTAGGGTTGGCCTTGAGCATCGCGTCGACCGCCGCGGCCGGATCCTTCTCGGCCGCTTCGGCGGCGCGCGTGGAGGCTCGCATGAAGCGCTTCACGAGGTCGGGGTTCTCGGTCAGCAGATTCTTGTTGGCGATGATCCCCGAACTGATCTGGTTGACGCCCGAATCGGCGAAGCGGATCGGCGTCACCGGCTTGCCGGTGGCGTCCTGCAGCTTGATCGCCTGGTCCATCACATAGCCCAGCAGCAGGTCCGCCTGGCCGTTGGTCACCGCGTTGAGCTTGGTCTGGGCGTCGCCCGAGACGATCTTGACCTGGTCGGGCTGGATGTTGTTGACCTTGAGGAACAGCGGCCACATCTGCGACATCGAGTCGCCCGGCGTGACCGCCACGGTCTTGCCGATGATGTCCTTGGGCGTCTTGATGTTCTTCTCGCTGAAGCCCATCACCGACATCGGGCTGACCTGGAACAGCACGCCGGTGGACTTCAGCGGCGCGCCCTTGGCTGCAGCCTTGATCATGGTCGTGACGTCGATGTAGCCGAAGGTCGCCGAGCGCGCGGCCACGGCCTGCGCCGTGACGGCCGAGCCCCGGCCCTCCTGGATCTCGAGGTCGATGCCCTCGTCGGCGTAGTAGCCGCGTTCCCTGCCTAGGAAGAAGGGCGCATGCTCGCTGTAGAGGTACCAGTTGAGCATCAGCGTGACCTTGTCCTGCGGCTTGTTCTGTGCCTGCGCGGGCGCGACGGCGAACGCCAGCGCGCAGACGGCGCCGGCCAGCAGGGAGGGGAGCAGTTTCTTCATGTTTGTCTCCTGGGGATGTCGTTGGCGAAGGAACTCACTGGACGTGGCGCTGCGAGGCGTGCCACGGGATCATCAGCCGCTCGACCCCGTCGACGGCGACGAACAGGATCACGCCGATGCTCGAGAGCACCACCAGCGCGGCGAACATCAGCGGCAGGTCGAAGTTGCCGTTGGCCACCTGCAGCACGTAGCCGATGCCCGAGTTGGAGCCGACGAACTCGCCGACCACGGCGCCCACCACGGCCAGAGTGACCGACACCTTGAGGCCGCTGAAGATCGCGGGCAGGGCCTGCGGCAGGCTGATCTTGAGGAATGTCTGCAGCCGGCTGGCGCCCATCGAGCGCGCCAGATCGAGCATGTCGGGCTCGACCGACTTGAAGCCCATCACGGTCGAGACCACCACCGGGAAGAAGCCCAGCAGGAAGGCCGAGATCACCTTCGGGAAGATGCCGAAGCCGAACCAGACCACGAACAGCGGCGCGATCGCCACCTTGGGAATGCTCTGCGAGAACACCAGCAGCGGATAGACGAATGACTCGACGACGCGCGAGTAGGCGATCACCATCGCGATCGGAATGCCGATGACGATCGTGAGGCCGAAGCCTCCGAGCGTGGCCAGCGTGGTCTTCCAGCTCTCGGACAACAGGCGCGGCCATTCGGCGTAAAGCATCTTCACCACCTGCAGCGGTGGCGGAATCAGGTAGGCCGGAATGCCGAAGACGCGGATCGCCAGGTCCCACAGCACCAGCAGCATCAGGATGAGCAGGAAGGGCCGCAGCGCTGGCGCGAGCAGGAGATTGCGAAGCATCGACGAGGACCGTGGTTGAAACCTGGACGGGATTCGTGCAGCGGCGCTGCGCGTTTCAATTCACCAATAAGTGAATTAGCAATTCTAGGAATGCCTTCGTCGGCCCGTCAACCGGCGAGCCCCTAGGAGATACCCGTATCAGCGCAGGACGTAGCCGAGCACCAGGTCGGTCATGTGCGACAGGCGTTGGGCCATCGCCTTCGGCGCCCGCAGGTCGCGCCCGAAGACCGCCGACAGGGTGTCGTTGTTCGACAGGTAGAAGTAGCACAGCGACGCGATCGAGATGTAGAGCTGCACCGGGTCGACGCCGGCGCGGAACAGGTTGTCGCGGCGGCCGCGCTCGAGCACGCCGTCGAGCAGCGCGACCAGCGGCGAGTTCATCTCCTGGATGCGTTCGGAGCGCTTGAGGTGTGCGGCCCGATGCAGGTTCTCGCTGTTGAGCAGGGTGATGAACTCGGGATGCTCGAGGTAGTAGTGCCAGGTGAAGGAGACCAGCCGGCGGATCGCCTCCACCGGCTCGACCGCGTCGAGATGCAGTTGCTGCTCGGCCTCGCGGATGTCGGCGTAGGTGCGTTCGAGCACCGCGAGGAAGAGGTCGTCCTTGCTGCCGAAGTAGTAGTAGATCAGGCGCTTGTTGAGTCCCGCGCGCTCGGCGATGCTGTCCATGCGGGCGCCTGCCAGGCCGCGCTGCGAGAACTCGTCGCGCGCCGAGGCGAGGATCGCGAGCTGCGAGCGGTCGGCGTCGCGCGAGCGCGGTTCGGCGGCGACCGGGGTGGGAGCTTTCATGGGGAGAATTTAACCAATTGGGGAATTAAGGCAAGCAGGCGCGGGCCGAACCGATAATTCGAACACCCCATTGCACCAGAGAGAAAGAGGCGCCCGTCCATGCATACAACCCAACCCGCCGGCCATCTGATTGTCGAATGCCTGGTCGAGCAAGGCGTCGAGCTGGCCTTCGGCGTCCCCGGCGAAAGTTTTCTCGCGGTGCTCGACGGCTTCCATGCCTACGGCGATCGCATCCGCTTCGTCGTCAACCGCCAGGAGGGCGGCGCGGCCTTCATGGCCGAGGCGCACGGCAAGCTGGGCAACCGGCCCGGCGTCTGCTTCGTGACGCGCGGGCCCGGCGCCACCAATGCCTCGATCGGCGTCCACAACGCCTTCCAGGATTCGACCCCGATGGTGCTCTTCGTCGGCGATGTCGGCAGCGACTTCCGCGACCGCGAGGCTTTCCAGGAGGTCGACTACGCGAGCTTCTTCGGTCCCAGCACCAAGGGCTTCGCCAAGCGCGTGGAGCGCATTGACGATGCCGACCGCGTCCCCGAGTACGTGGCGCGCGCCTTCGCCACCGCGATGAACGGGCGCCCGGGCCCGGTGGTGCTGGTGCTGCCTGAGGACATGCTGCGCAGCATGACCGCTGCCCGGCCGCTGAAGCGGGTCGAGGCGGTGGCGGCCTGGAGCGACCCCGGTGCGCTGCGCACCCTGCGCGAGCTGCTGATCAAGTCGGAACGTCCGCTGGTGATCGCCGGCGGCGGCGGCTGGACTCCGCAGTCGGCGCAGGCGCTGCAGCGCTTCGCCGAGAACTGGAGGCTGCCGGTGACCAACGCCTTTCGCTTCCAGGACACCTTCGACAACCACCATCCGCTGTATGCCGGCGATGTCGGCATCGCGATCAATCCGAAGCTGGCCGAGCGCGTGCGGCAGAGCGACCTGATCCTCGCGATCGGTCCTCGCCTGGGCGAGATGACCACCGGTGGCTACACGCTGCTCGAGGCGCCGAAGGCGAGGCAGACGCTGGTCCACATCCATGCCGGCGCCGAGGAGCTCAACCGGGTCTACCAGGCCGACCTGGCGATCAATGCCGGCATGGCCTCGGCCGCGCGCAGCCTCGAGGTGCTCAGCGCGCCGCCGGAACTGCCGTGGGAGGCCTGGACCGCGGCCGCCCATGCCGACTACCTTGCCAACCTGGAGCCGCAGCCGCTGGCCGGCCTGCCGGCCGAGGCGCCGCGCGGCGCGGTCGACATGGTGGCGGTGGTGCAGTTGCTGCAGAAGCACCTGCCGGCGGATGCCGCGATCACCAACGGCGCCGGCAACTTCGCGAGCTGGGTGCACCGCTACTTCCGCTATCACGGCCTCGCCAAGGGCCACAAGACGCAACTCGCGCCGACCAGCGGCGCGATGGGCTACGGCGTGCCGGCGGGCATCGCGGCCAGCATTGCGACCGGGCGCGTCGCCTTCACGATCGCGGGCGACGGCGACTTCCTGATGAACGGGCAGGAACTCGCCACCGCCTCGCAGCATGGCGGCAAGAGCATCATCGTGCTGCTCAACAACGGCATGTTCGGCACCATCCGCATGCACCAGGAACGCGAGTACCCGAACAAGGTGAGCGGCACCGCGCTTCGCAACCCCGACTTCTGCGCGCTGGCGCGGGCCTATGGCTACGCCGCCGAGCGCGTGACCGAGACCGCGCAGTTCGAGGCGGCGCTGTTGCGCGCGCTGGCGGCCGATACCGGCACGCTGATCGAGATTCCGCTCGACCCCGAGGTGATCACCACCCGTGGCACCCTGAGCGCGATCACCCGGTCGGCCGAGGCCGCGGGCCGCTGAAGCCAAAAAAAAGCCGGCTGCTGCCGGCTTTTCCAGGCAAGCGCACGAGGCGCTCGCGGGCTCACTTGACGTGCTTGCCGATCAGCGAAGCCAGTTCGAACATCGACACTTGGGCCTTGCCGAAGATTTCCTTCAGCTTGGCGTCGGCGTTGATGTTGCGCTTGTTGGCCTTGTCCTGAAGGTTGTTCTTCTTGATGTAGTCCCACAGCTTGCTCACCACGGCGGTGCGCGGCAAAGGCGTCGAGCCGACCACGGCGGCGAGCGCCGGGCTGGGGGTCAGTGCCTTCATGAACGCAGCGTTCGGGGTGCGCTTCTTGGCGGGAGCCGCCTTCTTCGCAGGAGCCTTCTTGGCCGGAGCAGCCTTCTTGGCGGGTGCTGCCTTCTTTGCAGGAGCAGCCTTCTTCGCCGGTGCCGCCGCCTTCTTGGCCGGTGCGGCCTTCTTCGCGGGAGCTTTCTTGGCCGGAGCCTTCTTTGCAGTTGCCATGGTTGAATTCCTTTTTTGGTTGGACACTTTCACCAATGAAAAGCAGTGTCTCCATCGGCATTGCGGATGCTAAAGGAGAAGAAACGCGTTTCCAAGGGGAAAAGAGACTTTTTCATTGGGAGCTGTTGTTTTTTCAGAGGGAGAAAGCACGTTCGTTCCCCTCGGAGAGCCTTCAGTTGCGGCGCGAGGGCCATGTCGCGAGCACGACGCCGAGCAGCGCGAGCGCGAAAGCGACCACCTGCGCAGTCGCGAGGCCCTCGCCGAGCACCAGCACGCCGACCACCGCGGCGCTCACCGGCAGCATCACGGTGAAGACGCCGGCCTGCGACGCCGGCACGCTCCTCAGGCCCGTCATCCAGAGCCACACGGTCCAGATGCTCGCGGCCAGCGCGTAGACGAAGAGCAGGCTCCAGAGGCCGATCGACACGGCGCCGAAGTCGAAGCGCAGCGCGAACCAGAGGCCGAAGGGCGTCGACAGCACGAAGCCCCAGAGGTTGATCAGCGAAGAGATGCGCCTGGGTCCGAGCCGTCCGGTCAACGACTTCCCGATCACCGCGTAGGCGGCCTCGCAGAGCACCGCGCAGAACACCAGCAGGTTGCCCAGCCAGGGCATCGAGGAGGTGTTCGCGGTGCCGGCATGCGGGGCCGCCGTCGCCGGCGCGAGCGCCAGCAAGCCGATGCCGAGCGCGGCGCAGGCGATCGCCAGTCCGACGCGCGCGGTGATGCGCTCGCGCAGGAAGGCCCAGCTGCCGATCGCCACCACGGCCGGGATCGAGGCCATGATCACGCCGGCCGAGACCGCGCTCGTCAAGCTGACGCCGAACAGCATGCAGATCGAGAACAGGAAGTTGCCGAGGAAGGATTCGAGGAACACGAGGCCGCGCGTGCGGCCGGTCATCGGCGGTTCCCCGGCCGGTCGCCGCAACCAGTGCGGCATCGCCAGCGCCGCGATGCCGAAGCGCAGCCACGCCAGCAGCAGGACCGGAAAGGCGGCCACCAGCGGCTTGGAGAGGGCGACATAGCTGCCGACCAGCGACATGCTCAAGGCGAGGCAGCCGTAGGCCACCAGGCGGCCGGGTGCGTGGGATGCGGAATTCAATAGACTGATCGTTCAGAGGATTGATTCGATGATGCCCGATTCGGATGCCCGCCCCGCCTCGCCCCGCCATGTCTTCGTCTACGGCACCTTGCGCGCGGGCGGCAGCAACGACATCTCCCGCTTCTCGCCCGCGCCGGTGCGCATCGCCGATGGCGAGATCGACGGCACGCTCTACGACCTCGGCCCCTATCCGGGCGCGGTGCTGGGCGGTGAGGGCAGGGTGCGGGGCGAGATCTACTGCATCGCGCCGGAGCTCGAGCGGCAGTTGGACCGGCTGGAAGAGGTCAGGCCCGACGACAGCGGCGAGTACATCAAGCGGGAGGTGCAGGTGCGCGTGGCCGGCGCGCTGCTGGCCTGCCTGGTCTACGAGATCCATCCGGACCGGATCGCCGGTCGCGTCGCGATCGGCAGCGGGGACTGGTTCCGGCGCGACTGAAATGAAACGTCCTGATTTGCTGAAGTCGTCGGATGAGGCGGTTGGCAGTTTTGTGAGCGTCGGCGCGGTCGAAGTGAGCGGCACCCAGGTCGTGCCATTCGGTGCCGTCGCGCAGCCTGTGCCAGGCGGCGGTGAGCATCGAGGCGGCCACGGCGATGATGGCTTTCTTGGCGCCGCGGCGTGCGCGCAGGCGATGGAACTGCGCCTGCAGGTAGCCGCCCTTGACCTTCACGGCCGCCCAAGCGGCCTGCACCAGCGTGGTCTTGAGCCACTTGCCGCCGCGGCGCAGCCGGGTGCTGCGGCGCTTTCCGGCGCTCTCGTCGTTGCGCGGACACATGCAGGCCCAGGACAGCAGATGCCCAGGCGTGGCAAAGCGCGACATGTCGATGCCGATCTCGGCCACGACCACATGGGCGCTGACCTCGCTCAGGCCCGGCATCGTGCTCAGGAGCTTGGCGGCTTGTCGAAACGGCTCGAGCCCGAGGCCCACCTCCTTTTCGATGTCGGCAATGGCCTGGTCCAGCGCCTCGATGTGGCCCAGATGCAGCTTGAGCATGAAGCGGTGATGCTCGCTGATGCGTCCGCGCAGGGCTTCGAGCAAATCGGYGCGGCTGGCCTTGACGCGACCGATGCAGGAGATCAGGTGCTCGGGGTCGCTGTGGCCGGCGATGATGGCCTGCAGCACCGCACGCCCGCTCTTGCCCAGGATGTCGCTGAGCACGACGCTGAGCTTGAGGTTGGCGTCTTCGAGCACCTTCTCGATGCGCTGGGCGTGAGCGCTCCGCTCGCGCACGAACTGCTTGCGGGTGCGCGTGAGCGTGCGCAGCTCCTGCACAGCCACTGGTGGCACAAAGCTGGCGCGGATCAGGCCGTGGGCCAGCAGGTCCGCCAGCCACATCGCGTCGTTGACGTCGGTCTTGCGCCCGGGCACGTTCTTCACATGCGCGGCGTTGGCCAGCACCAGCTCGAAGTGGCCCTCGAGCACGTGCCACACCGGTTTCCAG
>NZ_JBFUCJ010000101.1:0-28072 GCF_056405295.1 Variovorax sp. P1_H2
GGCTACGAGACCTTCGTGAGCCGCATGAACCTCGAGGGCCACCGCGACCAGCCCGAATGGCTGAGCCATGTGAACGCCTCGGTGCTGAAGGTCAAGCTGGCCACCGCCATCATCGGCATCAGCTCGATCCACCTGCTCAAGACCTTCATCAACGCGGACAACTACTCCGACCGCGTGCTGATCGCCCAGACCGCGATCCACATCACCTTCCTGTTCTCGGCGATGGCCATCGCCTACACGGACAAGCTGATGTCGCGGTCTCCGGACGACGCGCACTGAAGCGCGCCGTCGCCCGGGGCTAGCGCCCCGTCATGTTCTCGGGCACCACCCACTGGTCGAACTGCTCGGCCGTGAGGTGCCCCGAGGCGATCGCGGCCTCGCGCAGGCTGCTGCCTTCCTTGTGCGCCTTCTTGGCGATGAAGGCGGCCTTGTCGTAGCCGATGTGGGTGTTGAGCGCGGTCACCAGCATCAGCGAGCGCTGGACCAGTTCGGTGATGCGCTCGCGGTTCGGCTCGATGCCGGCCGCGCAATGGTCGTTGAAGCTCACCATGCCGTCGGCCAGCAGCCGCACGCTCTGCAGGAAGTTGTGCGCCACCATCGGCCGGAACACGTTGAGCTCGAAGTTGCCCGAGGCACCGCCGATGTTGATCGCGACGTCGTTGCCGAACACCTGCGCCGCCAGCATCGTGACCGCCTCGCTCTGGGTCGGGTTGACCTTGCCGGGCATGATCGACGAGCCCGGCTCGTTCTCGGGAATGCTGAGTTCGCCGATGCCGCTGCGCGGGCCGCTGGCCAGCCAGCGCACGTCGTTGGCGATCTTCATCATGCTTGCCGCCAGCGTCTTGAGGGCGCCGTGCGCATGCACCAGCGCATCGACCGAGGCCATCGCCTCGAACTTGTTGGGCGCCGTGACGAAAGGCAGGCCGGTGAGCTTCGCGAGCTCGGCTGCCACCTGCTCGGCATAGCCCTTGGGTGCATTCAGGCCGGTCCCGACCGCGGTGCCGCCGAGCGCCAGTTCGCACAGATGCGGAAGGGCCGCGCGCACATGCGCCTCGCCGTGCGCGAGTTGCGCGACATAGCCCGAGAACTCCTGGCCCAGGGTGAGCGGCGTCGCGTCCTGCAGATGCGTGCGCCCGATCTTCACGATGTCAGCGAAATCCTTCGATTTCCGATCCAGCGTGCCGCGCAGCTTGCCGATCGCGGGCAGCAGCTTGTGCGTGATGGCCTCGACCGCCGCCACGTGCATCGCGGTCGGAAAGACGTCGTTCGACGACTGGCTGCGATTGACGTCGTCGTTCGGGTGCACCAGGCGCCCTTCCCCGCGCTCGCCGCCGAGCAGTTCGCTGGCCCGATTGGCCAGCACTTCGTTGACGTTCATGTTGGTCTGGGTGCCCGAACCGGTCTGCCAGACCACCAGCGGAAACTCGTCAGGATGGCGGCCGGCGATCACCTCGTCCGCCGCAGCGACGATGGCCTCGGTCTTCTTCTGGTCCTGCAGGCCCAGCGAATGGTTCACCACCGCCGAGGCCCGCTTCACCTGCGCCAGGGCGCGGATGATTTCCCGCGGTTGCTGTTCGCCGGAGATGTCGAAGTTCTGCAGCGAGCGCTGCGTCTGCGCGCCCCACAGCTTGTCGGCAGGCACCTCGATCGGGCCGAAAGTGTCGCGCTCGACACGGGACTTGGGGGATGTGGTCATGGCGTAGCTCGCTTTCAGGATGAAGGGCCGGCCGCTCGCCGGGCGCAATGTGGAGTATCGGCGCAAACAAGAATGGCTCGCATCGATGAAGAAGGTCGACTTGGCTCTCTTTATGCCGAAAAGTTATGAGCGAAGCGCTCAAGACCGTCAACAAGTCATGTCGATTGCCCTGCACGACGCGCGGATCACCGGAAACCTGTTCGAGATCATGCAGTTGCCGATCTGGCGGCCGAGCAGGCGCGCAGGTTTTCGGCGGCTGAGATAATCGCGGCAGCGTCCCCCACTCACAAGAACCTCCCTCCCCCACATGACCACCATTCAGCAAGCCGACCTGATCGAGTCGGTTTCCGCCGCGCTGCAATACATCAGCTACTACCACCCGGCCGACTACATCGCACACCTGGCCCGCGCCTACGAGCGCGAGCAGAGCCCGGCGGCCAAGGACGCGATGGCGCAGATCCTGACCAACAGCAAGATGAGCGCCACCGGCCACCGGCCGATCTGCCAGGACACCGGCATCGTCAACGTGTTCCTGAAGGTCGGCATGGACGTGCGCTGGGGCGGCTTCACGGGCAGCCTGGACGACGCCATCAACGAAGGCGTGCGCCGCGGCTACAACCACCCGGACAACACGCTGCGCGCCTCGGTCGTGGCCGACCCGCAGTTCGACCGCAAGAACACCAAGGACAACACGCCGGCCGTGATCTTCACCGAGATCGTGCCCGGCAACACCGTCGAGGTGACGGTCGCGGCCAAGGGCGGCGGCAGCGAGAACAAGAGCAAGCTCGCGATGCTCAACCCCGGCGACAGCATCGTCGACTGGGTGCTCAAGACCGTTCCGACCATGGGTGCCGGCTGGTGCCCGCCCGGCATGCTCGGCATCGGCATCGGCGGCACCRCCGAGAAGGCCGCGCTGATGGCCAAGGAGAGCCTGATGGACGACCTCGACATGCACGAGCTGCAGGCCAAGAAGGCCTCGGGTGCCGAGCTGACCAAGGTCGAGGCATTGCGCATCGAGCTGTACGAGAAGGTCAATGCGCTCGGCATCGGCGCGCAAGGCCTGGGCGGCCTCTCGACCGTGCTCGACGTCAAGATCCAGATGTACCCCACGCACGCCGCGAGCAAGCCGGTGGCGATGATCCCGAACTGCGCCGCCACCCGCCACGCCCATTTCGTGCTCGACGGCTCCGGCCCCGTGTACCTCGAGGCACCGTCGCTCGACCTGTGGCCGAAGATCGACTGGGCCCCCGACACCAACAAGAGCAAGCGGGTCGATCTCGACAAGCTCACGCCGGCCGAGGTCGCCAGCTGGAAACCCGGCGACACCCTGCTGCTCAACGGCAAGATGCTGACCGGCCGCGATGCCGCCCACAAGCGCATCGCCGACATGCTGGCCAAGGGCGAGAAGCTGCCGGTGGACTTCACCAACCGCGTGATCTACTACGTCGGCCCGGTCGATCCGGTCGGCGACGAGGCCGTCGGCCCGGCCGGCCCGACCACCGCCACGCGGATGGACGGCTTCACCGAAATGATGCTGGCCCAGACCGGCCTAATCGCGATGATCGGCAAGGCCGAGCGCGGCCCGGTCGCGATCGAGGCCATCAAGAAGCACCAGAGCGCCTACCTGATGGCGGTCGGCGGCGCCGCCTACCTCGTGAGCAAGGCGATCAAGACCGCCAAGGTGGTCGGCTTCGCGGACCTCGGCATGGAAGCCATCTACGAGTTCGACGTGGTCGACATGCCGGTGACGGTGGCGGTCGACGCCGGCGGCACCAGCGCCCACATCACGGGCCCGGCCGAATGGCAGAAGCGCATCGCCAGCGGCGAATTCAAGACCATCACGCTGGAAGCGGCTTGAGCCTGGCGCGCGTCGAAGGTCCCTCGCGCGCCGACGATCCGATCGGCGTGTTCGACAGCGGCGTCGGGGGCCTGAGCGTCCTCAACGCACTGCGCGAGACGCTGCCGCACGAGCGCTTCGTGTACTTCGCCGACACCGCACACACGCCGTACGGCGAACGTGGCGACGCCTTCGTCGCCGAACGCAGTGCCGCCGTCGCTCGAGAGCTGATCGACACCCATCGGATCAAGGCCCTGGTAGTGGCCTGCAACACCGCGACCGCCGCGGCGATCCACCGGCTGCGCGCCGACCATCCGACGCTGCCGGTGGTCGGTGTCGAGCCGGCGCTGAAGCCCGCGGTGGCGCTGAGCCGCACCGGGCACATCGCGGTGCTGGCGACCCGCGTGACGGTGGAGAGCCGCAAGTTCCAGGCGCTGCTGGCATCGCTGACCGGCCAGGCGGCTTTCAGCATCGTGGCCTGCGACGGCCTGGCAGGCGCCATCGAGCGCTCCGACGACGCCCGGATCGCGGCACTCTGCGAGCGCTACCTGGCGGCAGCCGGGCGCTTCGGCAGCGCTGACGGGGACATCGACACGCTGGTGCTGGGCTGCACCCACTACCCCTTCATCGCCGACGAACTGCAGCGCCATACCGGCGACGCGGTGCGCTTCATCGACACCGGCGCCCCCGTGGCGCAGCAGGCGCGGCGGCTGCTCGAGCAGGCCGGCGCACTGCGCGCCGACGGCGACGGCGAACTGCGCCTGCTGAGCAGCGGCGCCCGCGAAGCCCTGGACGCCGCGGCCGCTCGCTGGCTCACGGCCACCAACTGATGCGCCGCCTGTGCCGCGCCCTGTGCTTCGGCTGGCTGCTGGCCGGCTTCGGCGTCGCCGCCCACGCAGCCTGCGACACCGGGCTCGCCGAGCGCATGCATGCCAAGCTGCACCCGAAGCGCAGCCTCGACCACGAGCGCGCCGTGTGCGAACCATGGCGCGGCGTGCCGGGCCGCTTCATCGTCGTGCTGCCGTTGCCGCGCCCCTCGACGGAACCGGGCACCGTCCAGTTCGATCTCGACGTGCTGGTGGTGCAGCAGGCCGACAACGGCAATACCGACCGCGCCAAGGTCGTCAGCCGGCTGTTCGAGGAAGACGTGCTGACCGAAGACGCGGTGCGCATCGCCGAGATCCGGGTCGACGGCGCCCGCTATGCGCTGGCACCGGACGCGCGCGCCTTCGGCCTGCGCATCCTGCGCCAGGGCTCCTCGCGGGCCACCCCTTATGCCAACGAGAGCCTGACGCTCTATGTGCCCCAGGGCCCGAAGCTCGCGAAAGTGCTCGACGGCCTGGAGCTCACGCTCGAGCAGGGCGAATGGGACAGCAACTGCACCGGCAGCTTCGAGACCGTGCGCGGCAGCCTCTCGGTGGCGCGCAGCGGTGCCGGCGGCTATGCCGACCTGATCCTGCACCAGGCCCGCTCCGAAAGCCGGTCGAGCCCGGCGGGCGACGAATGCGCGACGCACGAGCAACGGCAGACCTTCAAGTCGCGGCTGCTGCGCTTCGACGGCACGCGCTACCGCATGGTCAAGACCGCCGCGCCGCCGACCTGAGTCCTCGCGCAGCCCGTCGCCTCGATTCAGGCCCGCAGCGCCGCGTCCCGCCCGCGCCGCATGTCGATCGGCAGCAGCAGCAGGAGCCCGCCCACGAACAGCAGCGCAGTCGCAAGGATTGCGACCCGTTGGTTGCCGCCGGTGGCCCAGGTGATCGCACCATAGCTCAGCGGACCGACGATGCTGGCCAGCCGGGTGGCGAAGGTCCAGAGGCCGAAGAATTCGGCCAGCTGGCGCGGCGGCGCCAGGATGCCGGTCATGGCGCGGCCGGCCGACTGGCTGGACCCCATCGACAGCCCGGCGATGGTGGCGGCCCACCAGAAGCCACCCTTGGTGCTGACCGAGGCCGCGATCAGGCAGACCGCGATCCAGGCCACCAGCGTCCCGGCGAGCGAGCGGCGGTGGCCGATCCGGTCCTGCAGGTAGCCGAAGCCGAAGGCACCCAGCGCCGCCGCGATGTTGAGCACGAAGATCAGCACCATCGTCTCGCTCGGCACGAAGCCGATCACCTGCTCGGCGTAAATCGCCGCCAGGGTGATCGCCACCGCCACGCCGCCCTGGTAGCAGACGGTGCAGGCCAGCAGCCACATGAAGTCGCGGTAGGCGCGGGCCTCGCGGAAAGTGTCGCGCAGCTGCTGCCAGGCGCTCTGCTCCGGCCCGCGCTGCTGCGGCAATGCGCGCTCGGGCAGCAGGGCGAAGGTGGCGCAGGCCGCCGCCCCATAGAGTGCGGCCGTGATCAGCATCGTGACCGGCACGAAGTGCGCCGCCGGCAAGCCGCGGGCCTGGGACCACAGCACATAGGCCAGGCACAGGCCCAGCGCCAGCATGCCGCCGAGATAGCCGAAGCCCCAGCCCCAGCCGCTGACCTTGCCCATGCCGTCGGCCGTGGCGAGTTCCGGCAGGAAGGCGCCGGTGAGCGACTCGCCGTAGGAATAGAAGGTGTTCGAGAGGATGACCAGCGCCATCGCGAGCGCCACCGCGTAGGGGCCGCCGAGGCCCGGCGTCAGGGCCAGCGCCGCGGTCCCGGCCACGCAGGCCACCGTCACGATCAGCAGCACCCGCTTCTTGGCCGCATGCAGGTCGGCCCAGGCGCCGATCGCGGGCATCGTCAGCATCACGATCGCGTAGGAGATGCTGAGCGCCGCGGTCCAGGCGAAGGCGCCCCAGGGCGCCCCCTTGGCGATGCCGCCGACGAAGTAGGCGGCGAACACTGCGGTGATGACCACCGTGGTGTAGCCCGAATTGGCGAAGTCGTACATCGCCCATCCGAACACCTCGCGCTTGCGCACGCCGGGTTGGAGGGCGGACTGGGGAAACAGGGCCAAGCGAAGACTCCGCGAGTGGATGGTCGCCGAGCATAGCGGAGCGGCGTGACCGCTCCGCGTCCGCTGCAAGTCCGGCCCTGCCGGGATCCGCTAGTGCAGGTGGCGCGGACGGCGGCCGCCGCCATGGCCGCCGCTGCCGGCACCGCCGGTGCCGCCGCGCGGGCGCTTGCCGATCTCGAGCGAGTTCACCAGCGCGTCGAAGCGGTCGCCGAAGAGCTTGTCGATCTCGGCCACCACGCCGCCGAGTTCGGCGCCGTCGAAGTGGCGCTCCATCAGGTTCACCACGTCTTCCACCAGCAGGTCGCGCTGCACCTGCATGATGGCGGCCGGGTTCGGGCCGACGAAGAGCATCAGGAAGTCGTCGCGCGACTCCTCGTCGGGGTCGCCCTCTTCCTCGTCGAAGTCGGTGTCGTAGAAAGTGACCTCGAGCGCCGCGCCCTGCTCGGACAGCTCGTTGAGCGCCATACACATCTCGTCGAGCGCCTGGCGGAAGTCCTCGTCGCCGGCCACGGTCCAGCAGATCTGGAGCATGTGCTCCTTCTGCTCGAAGCGGATGCCGGGCTCTTCTTCGTAGACGCTGGTGGCGCCGTCGGCCAGCGACTTGGCGCCGGCGTATTTCCAGAGCGGTGCGAGCGCTTCCTGGATCTGCTCGAAGCTCACGTCGGAACGCAGCGGCACGTCGCCGTGCACATGGATTTCGAACGGAGCGTTATAGCGAGGCATGTCTTGCTCCCTTGTAGTGTGGTGGTGCCCGGAACCGGGGTCGAACCGGTATGCCCCTTATGCAGGAAGCGGCGGATTTTAAGTCCGATGTGTCTACCAATTTCACCATCCGGGCTTCCGGTCGGACATCGACGATACCGCAAACGAAAGCAGCCCCGGCAACGTGGGTTGGCGGGGCTGCGTTTCCGGTACCGATGTCGGTGGAGGCGCGACCCGGAGTCGAACCGGGCTAGACGGATTTGCAATCCGTTGCATAACCGCTTTGCTATCGCGCCAGCAATTCTTGTACTGCGAAAAAAAGGGAAGCCTCAAGCTTCCCTTTTTCAAAACTGGAGCGGGAAAAGAGTCTCGAACTCTCGACCTCAACCTTGGCAAGGTTGCGCTCTACCAACTGAGCTATTCCCGCGTTTCGAGCCTCGAATTATATAGCAATTTTTAGAGGCCTCGCAACACTCGAAGCTCAATGCTTCACCGATCCTTCGACCGGCGTCGCCGCGCGCTGCTTGGCGAGCTCGGCCACTGCAGCAGCGGAAGCCGCGACCTCTTCGTCGGACAGCGGCGTCGGCATCTTCTCGAGCGCGATCTCGAGCACCTTGTCGATCCATTTGACGGGCACGATCTCGAGGCCGTTCTTGACGTTCTCGGGGATGTCCTGCAAGTCCTTGGCGTTCTCCTCGGGGATCAGCACGGTCTTGATGCCGCCGCGCAGGGCGGCCAGCAACTTCTCCTTCAGGCCGCCGATCGCCGTGACCTCGCCGCGCAGCGTGATCTCGCCGGTCATCGCGACGTCGCCGCGCACCGGGATGCCGGTCAGCGCCGACACGAAGGCCGTCGTCATCGCGGCGCCCGCGCTCGGGCCATCCTTGGGCGTCGCGCCATCGGGCACGTGGATATGGATGTCGCGCTTCTCAAACACCTCGTCCTTGATGCCGAGCCGGCGGGCGCGGCTGCGCACCACGGTGCGGGCCGCCTCGACCGATTCCTTCATGACGTCGCCCAGCGAGCCGGTGCGGCTGATCACGCCCTTGCCGGGCATCGTCACGGCCTCGATCGTCAGCAGGTCGCCGCCGACCTCGGTCCAGGCGAGGCCGACCACCTGGCCGACCTGGTTCTGCTTCTCGGCCAGGCCGAAGCTGTACTTGCGCACGCCCAGGAAGTCGTTGAGGTTGGCGCCGGTGACCAGCACCTTCGGCTCCATCTTCTTGAGCAGCAGGCCCTTGACCACCTTGCGGCAGATCTTCGAAAGCTCGCGCTCGAGCGAGCGCACGCCGGCCTCGCGGGTGTAGTAGCGCACGATGTCGCGCACCGCTTCCTCGTTGATCAGCAGCTCGTCTTCCTTCACGCCGTTGTTCTTCATCTGCTTAGGCAGCAGGTACTTCAGCGCGATGTGGGTCTTCTCGTCCTCGGTGTAGCCCGCCAGGCGGATCACTTCCATCCGGTCCAGCAGCGCCGGCGGGATGTTCATCGAGTTCGAGGTGGCGACGAACATCACATCGGAGAGGTCGAAGTCGACCTCGACGTAGTGGTCGCCGAAGGTGTGGTTCTGTTCCGGGTCGAGCACTTCCAGCAGCGCACTCGACGGGTCGCCGCGGAAGTCGGTGCCGAGCTTGTCGATCTCGTCGAGCAGGAACAGCGGGTTGCGTGTGCCGACCTTGTTGAGGCTTTGCAGCACCTTGCCCGGCAATGCGCCGATGTAGGTGCGGCGATGGCCGCGGATCTCGGCCTCGTCGCGCATGCCGCCGAGCGCCATGCGGGTGTACTTGCGGCCGGTCGCTTTGGCGATCGATTGCCCGAGCGAGGTCTTGCCGACCCCCGGCGGGCCGACCAGGCACAGGATCGGCGCCTTGACCTTGTCGACGCGCTGCTGCACCGCGAGATATTCCAGGATGCGGTCCTTGACCTTCTCGAGACCGTAGTGGTCTTCGTTGAGGACCTCCTCGGCATGGGCGAGGTCGTGCTTGATCTTGGTCTTYTTGCTCCACGGCAGGCCGATCAGCACGTCGATGTAGTTGCGCACCACGGTCGCCTCGGCSGACATCGGCGACATSAGCTTGAGCTTCTTGAGCTCGCCCTCGGCCTTCTTGAGCGCTTCCTTGGGCATCTTGGCGAGCTTGATCTTCTTCTCGATCTCCTCGATGTCCGCGCCCTCCTCGCCTTCTCCGAGCTCCTTCTGGATCGCCTTGACCTGCTCGTTGAGGTAGAAGTCGCGCTGGTTCTTTTCCATCTGGCGCTTCACGCGGCCACGGATCTTCTTGTCGACGTTGAGGATGTCGACCTCGCGCTCGAGCTGGCCGAACAGGTTCTCGAGCCGCGCCTTGATGTCGTCGAGGTCGAGCACGGCCTGCTTGTTGTCGAGCTTGAGCGGCAAATGGGCGGCGATGGTGTCGGCCAGCCGGCCCGGATCGTCGATGCTCGAGATCGAGGTCAGGATCTCGGGCGGGATCTTCTTGTTGAGCTTCACGTACTGGTCGAACTGCTGCATCACGGCACGGCGCAGCGCCTCGACCTCGGTGCCCTTCTGGACCGCGACCTCGATCGCCTCGACCGGCGTCACGTTGGCCGAGAAATGGGTCTCGCCGTCGTCGATGCGGTTCACGCGGGCGCGCTGCTGGCCTTCGACCAGCACCTTCACGGTGCCGTCGGGCAGCTTCAGCATCTGCAGGATGGTCGAGATGCAGCCGACCTCGAACATGTCCTCGACCGAGGGCTCGTCCTTGGCGGCGGCCTTCTGCGCCACCAGCATGATGCGGCGCTCGGCCTCCATCGCCAGCTCGAGCGCCTTGATGCTCTTGGGCCGGCCGACGAACAGCGGGATGACCATGTGGGGGAACACGACGACGTCGCGCAGCGGCAGCAGCGGCAGGTCGAGTTCGGTGGCAGGCAGGGGGGTATGACCGGACATGGGAATCCTTTAATTGATCATGGAAAGATGGTCGGCCGCGCGCACTTTTCAAGTGCGCGGGCACGGTCTTCGTCGAAGACGACGCCGGACGCCWGGCGGGGAGCGGCCGGCTGCTTGGGCATCAGGCCGACGCCGGGCCGCCCCAAGGCGGCCTGCGGCCCCCTCGGGGGGCAGCGCCTACACGCAGTGAGGAAGCGTGGGGGCCACATCAGGCCTTCTTGGCCGCCTCGCGATAGACGAGCAGCGGGGGCTTGTTCTCGTCGATGGTCGACTCTTCGACCACCACCTTGTCGACGTTGGTGGCGTTCGGCAGTTCGAACATGGTATCGATCAGCGACTGCTCGAGGATCGAGCGCAGGCCTCGGGCGCCGGTCTTGCGGGCCAGGGCCTTGCGGGCGATCGCCTTCAGCGCCGCGGGACGGATCTCGAGGTCGACGCCTTCCATCTGCAGCAGCTTGGTGAACTGCTTGACCACCGCGTTCTTGGGCTCGGTCAGGATCTGGACCAGCGCTTCCTCGCTGAGTTCGGCCAGCGAGGCCACCACCGGCATCCGGCCGACCAGCTCGGGAATCAGCCCGAACTTGATCAGGTCTTCGGGTTCGACCTCGCGGAACACCTCGGTGACGCTGCGCTGCTGCTTGCTCTTGACCGTGGCGCCGAAGCCGATGCCCGAGGCCTCGGTGCGGTTCTCGATCACCTTCTCGAGCCCGGCAAAGGCGCCGCCGCAGATGAACAGGATGTTGGTGGTGTCGATCTGCAGGAAATCCTGGTTCGGGTGCTTGCGCCCGCCCTGCGGCGGCACGCTGGCCATGGTGCCTTCGATCAGTTTCAGCAGCGCCTGCTGCACGCCCTCGCCCGAGACATCGCGGGTGATCGAGGGGTTGTCCGACTTGCGCGAGATCTTGTCGATCTCGTCGATGTAGACAATGCCGCGCTGGGCCCGCTCGACCTCGTAGTTGCAGCTCTGCAGCAGCTTCTGGATGATGTTCTCGACGTCTTCGCCGACATAGCCGGCCTCGGTCAGCGTGGTGGCGTCGGCCATCACGAAGGGCACGTCGAGCATCCGCGCCAGGGTCTGGGCCAGCAGCGTCTTGCCCGAGCCGGTCGGGCCGATCAGGAGAATGTTGCTCTTGCTGAGCTCGACGTCGTCGCCCTTGGATTTCTCCTTGTGGCGCAAGCGCTTGTAGTGGTTGTAGACCGCCACCGCGAGCATCCGCTTGGCGGGCTCCTGGCCGATCACGTAGTTGTCGAGGTTGGCCTTGATCTCCAGCGGCGTCGGCAGGTCGTGGCGCGCCTCGCGCGCGTCGTCACCCGCGGGCAACTCGTCGCGGATGATCTCGTTGCACAGGTCGATGCACTCGTCGCAGATGAAGACCGACGGACCGGCGATCAGCTTCTTGACCTCGTGCTGGCTCTTCCCGCAGAACGAGCAGTAAAGCGTTTTTTCGCTGGAGGAGCCTTTTTTCTCGGCCATGGGCAAATGCCTCGTAACAGGGGTTTAACAATGATAGCGAAGATGAAAGCCCACAAGCCCATCGCTGGCCTGAAGAAAAACGGCGTTTTCCCCCCAGGAAAACGCCGTTGTTGCTCGCGCGCCTCAGCGCCGGGCCTTTCAGCTGCGCTTGGAGATGACCTGGTCGATCAGGCCGTACTCCTTGGATTCGTCAGCCGTCAGGAAGTAGTCGCGCTCGGTGTCGCGGGCGATTTTTTCGAACGACTGGCCGGTGCGCTCGGCCAGGATGCGGTTCATCTGCTCGCGGGTCTTCAGGATGTCGCGGGCATGGATCTCGATGTCCGTGGCCTGGCCGCGGGCCCCGCCGAGCACCTGGTGGATCATGATCTTCGAATTGGGCAGCGAGAAACGCTTGCCCTTCTCGCCGGCCGCCAGCAGGAAGGCGCCCATGCTGGCCGCGAAGCCGATGCACAGGGTCGACACGGCCGGCTTGATGAACTGCATGGTGTCGTAGATCGCCATGCCGGCGCTGACGCTGCCGCCCGGGGAGTTGATGTAGAACGAAATGTCCTTGTCGGGGTTCTCGCTCTCGAGGAACAGCAACTGCGCCACCACCAGGTTGGCGGTCTGGTCGTTGACTTCGCCGACCAGGAAGATCACGCGCTCCTTGAGCAGGCGCGAATAGATGTCGTAGGAACGCTCGCCGCGGCCCGATTGCTCGATGACCATCGGAACCATGCCGAGGCCTTGAATTTCCTGTGCGCTCATGTGTGCTCTCCAGAGGGATTTTGTACGGTACCCAGACGAAATGGGGCTCGTGCCACAAAGCACAAGCCCCATGGCGCGGCTCTGCGGGATCAGCCCTGCTGGGCCATCAGCTCGTCGAAGGACACCGACTTGGCATTGACCTTCGCCTTGCCGAGCACGAAGTCCGTGACGTTGTTCTCGATCACCACCGCTTCGACTTCCGCCAGGCGGCGGTTGTCGCTGAAATACCAGCGCACGACGTCGGCCGGCTTCTCGTAGCTGGCGGCGAGCTCGTCGATGTGGGCCTTGATCTGCTCCGGCTTGGCCTGCAGGTTGTTGGCACGCACCAGCTCGGCCACCACCAGGCCCAGGCGCACGCGGCGCTCGGCCTGGGGACGGAACACGTCGTCGGGGATCGGCGCCTTGTCGGCATCCTTGATGCCGCGCTGCTTCAGCTCGGCGCGGGCGCCTTCGATCATGCGGTCGACTTCGGCCTGCACACTGGACTTCGGCAGGTCGAGTTCGGCGTTGGCGATCAGGGCGTCCATCACGGCGTTCTTGTTGCGCGCCAGCAGGCGGAACTTGACCTCGCGCTCGAGGTTGCGCTTGATGTCGGCGCGCAGGCCTTCGACCGTGGCGTCGGCGATGCCGAGCGACTTGGCGAGCTGCTCGTTGACTTCGGGCAGGTGCGAGGCCTCGATCTTCTTCACGGTGACCATGAAGTCGGCCTGCTTGCCGGCCACGTCCTTGCCGTGGTAGTCGGCCGGGAACGACAGCGGGAAGGTGCGGCTGTCGCCGGACTTCAGGCCGCGCACGGCGTCTTCGAACTCCTTCAGCATCTGGCCTTCGCCGACGATGAACTGGAAGTCCTCGGCCTTGCCGCCCTGGAAGGTCTCGCCGTCGATCTTGCCTTCGAAGTCGACCGTCACGCGGTCGCCGTCGGTCACCGCGGCGTCTTGTGCGCGCTGGGCGAAGGTGCGGCGCTGCTTGCGCAGGATGTCGAGGGTCTTGTCGATGGCTTCGCCACCCACTTCGGCGTCGATCTTCTCGACTTCGGCGCCCGACAGGTCGTTGATCTTGACGTCGGGGAAGACTTCGAAGACCGCATCGAAGGCCAGCTGGCCTTCGGGCGACTCTTCCTTCTCGGTGATGCGCGGCTGGCCGGCGACGCGCAGCTTGGCTTCGTTGGCGGCCTGCGAGAAAGCCTCGCCGACTTTGTCGTTCATGACCTCGTAGTGGACCGAGTAGCCGTAACGCTGGGCGACCACGTTCATCGGCACCTTGCCGGGACGGAATCCGTCCATCTTGACGGTGCGGGCCAGCTTCTTGAGGCGCGAATCGACCTCGGACTGGATGGTGCCGACCGGCAAGGTCAGCGTGATCTTGCGTTCGAGTTTCTCGAGGGTTTCAACGTTCACGGTCATTTCAGTCTTCCTTTTGAGGGGTCTTTTCTGCTGGTGCGCGGGGCCGGACTCGAACCGGCACGTTCTTGCGAACGTCAGGACCTAAACCTGGTGCGTCTACCAATTTCGCCACCCGCGCAATTCCAGTTTTCAGTTTTTTCAGGTGAGTACCGACGATGGCCAGGCGCCCTGGGCGCCCTGCTTTCGATAGTTCGGCAATTTGCGGCGGCAGGGCCTTCGCCCCACCCGCCTGAAATCGGTCAACCGCGTATTTTAAACGCTAACCGGAGCGATTCCTGACGGCGCCGGCGTCTCGCGCCCGACGCGGAAGCAAGCCGCGTACATCGCCGGCAGCGCCAGCAGCGTCAGCACGGTGGCGACGATCAGTCCGCCCATGATCGCCACCGCCATCGGGCCCCAGAAGACGCTGCGCGACAACGGGATCATCGCCAGCACCGCGGCGGCCGCGGTCAGCACGATCGGCCGCAGCCGGCGCACCGCCGATTCGACGATGGCGTCCCAGGCCGGCACGCCGGCGGCGCGGTCGCTCTCGATCTGGTCGATCAGGATCACCGCGTTGCGCTGGATCATGCCCATCAGCGCGATCACGCCGAGCAAGGCGACGAAGCCGAAGGGCCGGTTCAAGGCCAGCAGCGCGCCGGCCACGCCGACGATGCCGAGCGGCCCCGTGATGAAGACCAGCAGCGAGCGGCTGAAACTGTGCAGCTGCAGCATCAGCAGCGTGAACACCAGGAACAGCATGATCGGCACGCCGGCCACGATCGAGGCCGAGCCCTTGCTGCTCTCCTCCACGGCGCCCGCCACCTCGATCCGGTAGGCGCCGTCCCCGGCAGCCAGCCAGCGGGCCTCGAGCGCGCGCAGCCTCGGCAGCAGCTCGCTGGTCACGGTCGCGCCCTGCAGGCCTTCGACGATGTCGCCCTGCACCGTGATCGCATAGTCCCGGTTCCAGCGCCACATCACGCCCGGCTCCCAGCTGAACGTCGGCCTGGCGATCTGGGTCAGCGGAATCGAGCGGCCCGAATTGGTGGGCAGGTAGGCGTTGCCGATGTCCGAGATCGCCTCGCGCTCGTCCGGCGACTGGCGCAGCACGATGTCGATCAGCAGGTCGTTCTCGCGGTACTGGCCGACCGTGGTGCCGCTGAACATGGTGCGCGAGGCCTGGGCGATGGCCTGGCTGGTGACGCCGAGCGCGCGCGCCTTGTCCTGGTCGACCTCGAGCCGGATCACCTTGACCGACTCGTTCCAGTTGTCGTTGACCCCGCGCATGTTGGGGTTCTCGCGCATCAGCGCCTTGACCTCGTCGGCGTGCACGCGCAATTGCGCCGGGTCGGCGCCGACGACGCGGAACTGCACCGGGTAGGGCACCGGCGGCCCGTTGGGCAGCAGCTTGACGCGGCCGCGGGCCTCGGGAAACTCCTGCGCCAGGACGGCCGGCAGCCGCAGGCGCAGCTTCTCGCGCACCTTGAGGTCCTTCGACAGCACGATCAGCTGGGCCACGTTGGTCTGCGGGAACACCTGGTCGAGCGGCAGGTAGAAGCGCGGCACGCCGGAGCCGATCCAGCTCGTGATGCTGGAGATGCCCTCCTCCTGCTGCAGCCGGGTCTCGACGCGCTTGACGACTTCCTCGTTGGCCGCGAAGGAGGTTCCCTCGGGGAACCACAGCTCGACCAGGATCTCCGGCCGGCTCGAATCGGGAAAGAACTGCTGCTGCACCTTGCCCATGCCGGCGATGCCGAGCGCGAACATCAGCACGGTCGCGCCGATGGTCAGCCAGCGGTGCTCGACGCACCAGTTCACCGACTTGCGGAAGGCGTTGTAGAAGGGGGTGTCGAAGAGCTCGTGCGGCGGCGCGTCCGGGTCGTGCGGCTTGACCTTGAGCAGCAGCGTACCCAGGTAGGGCACGAAGTAGACCGAGACGAACCAGCTCAGCACCAGCGCGATCACGGTCACCGCGAAAATCGCGTAGGTGTATTCGCCGGTGACCGACTTGGCCAGACCGATCGGCAGGAAGCCGGCCGCGGTGATCAGGGTGCCGGTCAGCATCGGCTTGGCCGTGACGTCGTAGGCGAAGGTCGCGGCGCGCACCTTGTCGTAGCCCTCCTCCATCTTGCGCACCATCATCTCGACCGCGATGATCGCGTCGTCCACCAGCAGGCCGAGCGCGATGATCAGCGAGCCCAGCGATATCTTGTGCAGGCCGATGCCGAAGTAGTTCATCGCCAGGAAGGTCACGGCCAGCACCAGCGGGATCGTGATCGCCACCACCAGCCCGGGCCGGATGTCCACGTACCAGCCGAAGCGCCCGCCCTTGTGCAGCCCGAGCGCGACGAAGCTGACCGCCAGCACGATCGCCACCGCCTCGATCAGCACGCTGACGAATTCGTTGACCGAGCTGGCCACCGACACCGGCTGGTCCTGGACCTGCACCAGCTTGACGCCGAGCGGCAGCCGCTTGTCGATCTCGCCGGTGGCGGCGCGCAGCGCCTTGCCGAGCGCGATGATGTCGCCGCCCTTGGCCATCGAGACGCCGAGGGCGATCACCTCGCGGCCCTGGTGGCGCACCTTGATCGCCGGCGGATCGACATAGCCGCGGCGGATCTCCGCGATGTCGCCGAGGCGCAGATGGTTGCCGGAGCTGCCGCGGATCGRCATCGCGCGCAACTGCTCGACGCTGGTGAACTGGCCGCCCACGCGGACCTGGACCACGTCCAGCGGCGCCTGGACCGTGCCGGCGCTCTCGATCGCGTTCTGCGAGCCGATCTGGGCCAGCACGGCGTTGAAGTCGAGGCCCAGCTGCGCGACGCGCTTCTGCGACACCTCGATGAAGATCTTCTCGTCCTGGACGCCGAACTGCTCGACCTTGGCCACGTCCTTGACGCGCAACAGCCGTTGCCGCACATCGTCGGCGAAGGTCTTGAGCTCGGCGTAGCTGAAACCGTCGCTTTCCAGCGCGTAGATCACGCCGTAGACATCGCCGAAATCGTCGTTGAAGAACGGGCCCTGGACGCCGGCCGGCAGCGTGGAGCGCATGTCGCTGATCTTCTTGCGCACCGTGTACCAGACGTTCGCGACCTCGCCGGGCTTCGATGAATCCTTGATCTCGAAGATGATCTGCGACTCGCCGGGCTTGGAGTAGCTGCGGATCTTGTCGGCGTACGGTGCCTCCTGCAAGGTGCGCTCGAGCTTGTCGGTCACCTGTTCGGCCACCTGCTGCGCCGTGGCACCGGGCCAGTAGGTGCGAACCACCATCGCCCGGAAGGTGAAGGGCGGGTCCTCATCCTGGCCGAGCTGGAAGTAGGACGCGAAGCCCAGCAGCATCAGCACCAGCATCAGGTAGCGCGTCAGGGCCGCGTGTTCGAGGGCCCATTTGGAGAGGTTGAAGCCGGCCTTGCCGGACTCGGCGTTCTGCTGCGCGCTCATCGCGGCGTCCTCAGCGCAAAGCCACCGGCGCCACGGCGGCCGGCTGCGTTGCCGCCGCCGCAGCGGCCGCGGTCTTGTCGCGGTAGATCGACACCTTCTGTCCGGGCGACAGCACGTGCACGCCGGCCGCCACCACCAGCATCCCCGGCACCACGCCCGAGGCGATGACGGCATCGTTGCCGTCGGCCGTGGCGACCTGCACCGGCTGCGAACGCACCGTCATGCTGTCCGGGTCCAGGACCCAGACCGCGGTACCGGCGCCTTCCTGGCGCAGGGCGCTGGTCGGCAGCTTGAGCACCGGCGTGCCGCTTTGCGACAGCGCCTTGGGCCGCGCGTAGACCGTGGCGCCGAGGGCCGGCGAAGTGGCGGCATCGATCGCCACCTTCACCGCGTAGGTGCGCGTCACGGCGTCGGCGCTGGCGGCGACCTCGCGCACCTTGCCCTCGAATTCGCCGTTGGCGGCCCAGCCGCGCACCGTCACGGCCGAGCCCGGCTTGATCAACGCCGCACGGTCCTCGGGCACCGCGAAGACGACGTCGCGGGCGCCGTCCTGGGCGATGCGCACGACCGGCGCTCCGGCCGCGACCACCTGTCCCGGTTCGGCCTCGATCGCGGTCACGATGCCCGGAACGTCGGCCACCAGCGTGGTGTAGCTGGTCTGGTTGCCCTGCGCGGAGAGTTGCGCCTGCGCCTGCTCGAGCTGCGCCTGGGCGGCCTTGTAGGTGCTTTCGCGGCGCTCGAGGTCGGCGCCGCTGATGAAGTTCTGCTGCCGCAGTTCTCGGTAGCGCTTCAGGTCCGCCAGGGCCAGGTCGCGGTTGGTCAGCGCCGCCGCATGCTGCGCCCGCGCCCCTTCGGCGGCGAGCCGGAAATCCTGCGGGTCGAGCTGAGCCAGCACCTGGCCGGCCTGCACGTGCTGGCCGAGTTCGGCCTGACGACGCGCGATCTTGCCCGCCACCCGAAAGCCGAGCCGCGAGTCGACCCGGGCCTTCACCTCGGCCGAGAACTCGGGCTCGGTGCCATAGGTGCTGGCGCCGACCTGGACCACCTTGACCGCCCGCAAGGGCTCTTCGGCCGCCGGCGGCCGCGAACAGCCGGCCAGCAGCAACGCCGCCAGCACGAGCCCGGCGTGACCAGAAAAGGAAATGAAGGACGACGCGGTCATGGAGCACCCTTGAAGGAAAACGGGGTCATTAATGACCAGCCGGTTAGTAATTTAGGGTAAACGCGAATCGGTGTCAAACAAAAAGTTCCCCGCGCGACGACTGCGCGACTGCCGGGCCGCCCCAAGGCGGCCTGCGCCCCCCTCGGGGGGCAGCGACCCACACGAAATGGGGAGCGTGGGGGCCATCCAGGCCGGCGCCGGGCCGCCCCAAGGCGGCCTGCGGCCCCCTCGGGGGGCAGCGACCCACACGCAGTGGGGGAGCGTGGGGGCCACCTACGCCCGCTGGCCCATTTCCACCAGTCGGTTGTCCGGCAGCTCGAAGTAGTCGGAGGCCCGGCCCGCGTTGCGCTGCAGCCAGCTGAACAGCGCCCTGCGCAGCGGGTTCATGCCCGGCAGGTGCTCGTGCACGACGGTGGCCCGCGACACGAAATAGGAGGTCGTCATCGAATCGCAGGCCAGGCCCTTCTGGTAGGCGAGGATGCGGATGAACTCCGGCACGTCGGGCCGCTCCATGTAGCCGTGGCGCGCGGTGACCACCCAGACCCCGCTGCCGAGCGCCTCGGCCTCGATCCGTTCGCGGGCGTCGACCCGCGGCGTGTTGCAGGGCAGCACCCTGAGCACGATCGCCTGTTCGTGCAGCACCTGGTTGTGCTTGAGGTTGTGCAACAAGGCATGCGGCACCGAGTCGGCATCGGGATTGAGGAACACGGCCGTCCCGCGGACCCGGTGCGGCATGTGGGCCTCGAGCGAGCGGACGAAAGGCTGCAGCGGCAGGCGCTGGGCCTCCGCCGCCGCCAGCCCGAGCCGCCGGCCCTTGCCCCAGGTCGTGAACACGAGCATCACGCCTGCCGCCACCGCCAGCGTGAGCCAGCCGCCCTGCGCGACCTTCAGGCTGTTGGCAAACACGAAGGTGAGGTCGACCGCAGCGAACAGCAGCGCCCCGACGAGCACGGCGACCCGGTTCCAGCGCCACAGGCGCCAGGCGACCACGCCGGTCAACAGCGTGGTGGTGACCATCGTGATCGAGACCGCGATCCCGTAGGCCGCCGACAAGGCACTCGAGCTGCGAAAACCGAGCACCAGCAGCAGCACGCCGACCATCAACAGCCAGTTGACGGTCGGGACGTAGATCTGGCCGATGGTCTCGCCGGAGGTCTGGACGATCCGCATGCGCGGCAGGTAGCCCATGCGCATGGCCTGCGCCGTGATCGAGAAGGCGCCCGAGATCACGGCCTGCGAGGCGATCACGGTCGCCATGGCGGCCAGCACCACCATCGGCAACACGGCCCAGGAGGGTAGTAGACGAAAGAACGGATTGTCGATGGCGGCCGGGTTCGCGAGCACCAGCGCCCCCTGGCCGAAATAGTTCATGACCAGCGCGGGCAAGGCGATGAAGAGCCAGGCCAGCCGGATCGGCCGGGCGCCGAAATGCCCCATGTCGGCATACAGCGCCTCGCCCCCCGTGAAGGCCAGGAACACGGCGCCCAGCACCGCCAGCGACTGGGCGCGGTGCTGCACCACGAAGCCGACCGCATGGCTCGGGTCGAGCGCCGCCAGCACCTGCGGCTGCTGCAGCACCTGCCACAGCCCCGCCAGAGCGATCAGCAGGAACCACAGCAGCATCACCGGCCCGAAGATCATGCCGACCGCCCCGGTCCCCTTGCGCTGCACCGCGAAGAAGGCGACCAGGATCGCGACGGTGATCGGAATCACGAAAGGCTGCAAGCCCGGCGCCTCGACCTCCAGGCCTTCGACGGCCGACAGGACCGAGATGGCGGGCGTGATCAGGCTGTCGCCATAGAAGGTGGCCGCACCAACCAGCCCCAGCAGGCCGATGGCCTGCACGAGCCAGGGCCGGGCCGCCGGCGGGCCGGCCACCGCATTGCCGGCCAGCGCCTGCAAGGCGAGGATGCCCCCTTCGCCGTCATGATCGGCGCGCAGCACGAACACCACGTACTTCAGCGTCACGACGAACATCAGGCCCCAGAAGATCAGCGACAGCAGCCCGAGCACCGCGTCGGGCGTGAACGGCACGCCGTGCTCCGGGTTCAGGGTCTCCTTGAAGGCATAGAGCGGCGAAGTGCCGATGTCGCCGAAGACCACGCCGAGCGCCGCGACCATCACGAACGGCAGGAACGGCCGGGGCGGCCGGAGCGGCGAAGACGCGGAGGGATTCATGGTCTGCTTGGTTGTATGCATGGTCGATGCCCTTCGGCGCCGCCATCGTAGCGTGCAGGACAATCGGCGGCGTGTCATCTTCATCCCCTCCCTTGCTCGCAGCCGCGCCGACGCACTACGAGAACTTTCCCGTCGCCTCCTGGCTCTGCCCTCCCCGGCTGCGGCCGCCCATCGCCGCCATCTACGCCTTCGCGCGCACCGCGGACGACCTCGCCGACGAGGGCGATGCCGCTCCGCCCGAGCGGCTGGAGGCCCTGCGTGCCTTCCGAGCCGATCTCGCGGCCATCGCGCGCGGCGCCGCGCCTTCGCCGCGCTGGCCGGAGGTGTTCGGTCCGCTGGCCGCGGCGATGCGCGGCTTCGCGCTGCCCGAGAGCCTGCTGGCCGACCTGCTGTCGGCCTTCGTGCAGGACATCGAAAAGACCCGTGACCGCGCCGGCTACGCCGATCGGGCCGAACTGCTGGACTATTGCCGCCGTTCCGCCAACCCGGTCGGGCGGCTGCTGCTGCACCTGTACGGCGTCACCGATGCCCGCTCGCTGGCGCAGAGCGACGCCATCTGCAGCGCGCTACAACTGATCAATTTCTGGCAGGACCTGAGCGTCGACCTGCCGCGCGGCCGCCGCTACCTGCCCCGCGAAGACTGCCACGCCCACGGGCTCGCGGACGGCGACTTCGAGCGCTTCGCGCCGCTGGCGACCACCGCGCCGCCGTCCGCCGCGATCGCGCTGATGGCGAGCGAAGTCGCCTGGGCGCGGGTGCTGATGCAGGAAGGCGCCCCGCTCGTGCATCGCCTGCCCGGCCGCGCCGGCTGGGAACTGCGTTTCGTGGTCCAGGGCGGCAGCCGCATCCTCGACAAGATCGAGGCCCAGGGCTTCGACAGCTTTTCCCGCCGCCCGACCCTCGGCCGCGGCGACGCGCCGCTGCTCGCCTGGCGCGCCTTGCGGATGCGGAGACAATCAGCCGCATGAAGAGGCCCGCACGATGACCCCCGAGCAGTACGTCCAGGACAAGGCCGCTGCCTCGGGCAGCAGTTTTTATTACGCCTTCCTGTTTCTCCCGAAGCCGCGCCGCGCCGCGATCACGGCTTTTTACGCCTTCTGCCGCGAGATCGACGACGTGGTCGACGAAGTCAGCGACCCCGGCGTCGCGGCGACCAAGCTGGCCTGGTGGCGCACCGAGGTGGCCCAGTCCTTTGCCGGCCAGCCGCACCATCCGGCGATGCAGGCGCTGATGCCGCATGCGGCCGCCTACGGCATCGAGGAACGGCTCCTGCAGCAGGTCATCGAGGGCTGCCAGATGGACCTCGACCAGACGCGGTACCTCGATTTCCCGGCGCTGCGCCGCTACTGCCACCTGGTCGCAGGCGTCGTGGGCGAAGGCGCGGCGCGCATCTTCGGCCAGACCGCTGCGCAAACCACCGAGTACGCCCACAAGCTGGGCCTCGCGCTGCAACTGACCAACATCCTGCGCGACGTCGGCGAGGACGCCCGGCGCGGGCGCATCTACCTGCCGGTCAACGAACTGCAGCAGTTCGACGTCAAGGCCCACGAGATCCTGAACCGCGTGCACTCGGCGCGCTTCGTCGCCCTGATGAAGTTCCAGGCGGAGCGCGCGCAGGCCGCCTACGACGAGGCGCTGGCCCTGCTGCCGGCGGCCGACCGCCGGACGCAGAAGCCGGGCCTGATGATGGCCAGCATCTACCGCACGCTGCTCGAGGAGATCGCGCGCGACGACTTCCAGGTGCTCGACCAGCGCGTCAGCCTGACACCGGTGCGCAAGCTCTGGCTCGCGTGGCGCGTCCAGGCACTAGGCAGGCTGTGACTCGCCCCCAGGTTGGCTCACTTCGTGTAGCCGCCCACCCCCTACCGGGGGCGCAGTCAGCGGCCCGGCAAAGCCGGTTCCGCGACTGCCCACGAACGGGCGCGCTACGCGCGGCCGCAGACAGACACAGCGCGTGTTCCCTGGCCGGCGCAGCCAGGCCCGTTGGTGAAACACCGCGGAACCGGCTTTGCCGGGCCGCWGGTGTTGCCCCCGGCAGGGGGTGGGCGCCCGACACGAAGTGCGGGCAACCTGGGGGCGAGCCATGAAGCTAGCAGTGGTGGGGGGCGGCTGGGCCGGCATGGCCTGCGCGGTCGAAGCGACGCGGGCCGGGCATTCGGTCACGGTCTTCGAGGCCGCGCGCCAGTGGGGTGGCCGCGCCCGGGCGCTGCCCGCGACGCTGCCCGACGGCACGCCGGTGCTGCTCGACAACGGCCAGCACATCCTGATCGGGGCCTACACCGAAACGCTGGCCTTGATGGCGCGTGTCGGCATCGACGCCGACGCGGCCTTGCAGCGCATCCCGCTGGCGCTGCGCTTTCCCGACGGCGGCGGGCTGTCGCTGCCGCAGCTGCCGCGCTGGCTCGACCGCGCGACGCGCGGCCTGGCGCCCTTCGACGTCCTGGCCGGCGTGCTGGGCGCACGGGGCTGGTCATGGCAGGACAAGTTGTCGCTGCTCACGACCTCGACCCGCTGGCGGCGGCAAGGTTTCAGCTGTGCCGAATCGGAAACCGTCGCCGACCTCTGCGCCACGCTGACGCCGCGCGTGCAGGCCGAACTCACCGAGCCGCTGTGCCTGTCGGCGCTCAACACGCCGACGGCCGAAGCCAGCGGCCGGGTGTTCCTGCGGGTGCTCGGCGACGCGCTGTTCAAGATCCCGGGCGGCTCGCAGCTGCTGCTGCCGCGCTTCGACCTCGGCGCCCTGTTCCCCGACGCCGCCGCGCGTTGGCTCCGGCAGCACGGAGCCCGGATCGAAACCGGTCGCCGGGTGCGCGCGCTGGCACGCGACGGCGCCGGCTGGCGGGTCGACGCCCAGCCTTTCGATCGCGTGGTGCTGGCCTGCCCGCCGTGGGAGGCGGCACGGTTGGCCGCGGCCGAAGCGCCAGGCTGGGCTGCCACGGCCGACGCCTTGCGCCACGAAGCCATCGCGACCGTCTACCTCCATGGCGACGCCGTGCTGCCGTCCCCGGTGCTCGCGCTACGCAGCCGGCCGGACGCGCCGGCGCAGTTCGTGTTCGACCGCGGCCGGCTCGGCGGCCCGCGCGGCCTGCTGGCTTTCGTCATCAGCGCCAGCAGCGCGGACCGCGAGCTGCTGCAGCGGCAGGTGCTGGCGCAGGCCTGCGAACAACTCGGCCTGACCGGGCTGCAGGCGGTGCTGACGGTGGTCGAGCGGCGCGCCACCTTCGCCTGCGCGCCGGGGCTGCTTCGCCCGCCACAGCAGATCGGCCAGGGCCTGCTCGCCTGCGGCGACCATGTCGATGGCCCCTATCCGGCCACGCTCGAAGGCGCGGTGCGCAGCGCGATGGCTGCCGTGCAGGCGCTCGACCCTCAGGCGCGCCCGGCCGGCTTGCCGGCGCCGGACCAATCGGCGCGGTAGCCGGCGGCGCCCGCCGTCTTCATCATGGCATCCAGCGGGTCTCCGACCCGCGCCGAGGGCGTCGGACGAATCACCGGCGCGGCCGCAGTCCAGGCCGGCGGCGGCTGGAGCCGCGACTCGGACTCCAGTGCGATGCCATGCTTGTCCATCAGCCGGTACAAGGTCATGCGCGAAACGCCGAGTTCGCGCGCGGCGTGCGTGATGTTGCGTCCGACCCGCGTCAGCGTCAGGCTGATGACATCGCGCTCGGCCGTCGTGCGCGCGATGTCCAGCCCCATGCCGGCCACGTTCTCGACCGCCTCCAGGCCGAGATCGGCCGGCCCGATCAAGCGCCGATCGGTCATGACGACCGCGCGCTGGACGCGGTTGAACAGCTCGCGGACATTGCCCGGCCAGCCGTGCGCGAGCATCGCGGCCAGCGCCTGTCGGCTGAATCCCCTGACCCGCGTCCGGCTCTTGGCAATGCAACACTGGAAGAAGTACTCGGCCAGGATCGGCACGTCCTCCATGCGCCGGCGCAGCGGCGCGACCTCGATCGACAGCACGTTGAGCCGATAGAACAGGTCTTCCCGGAACTGCCCCACCGCGACCGCCTCGGCCAGGTCGACGTGCGACGCCGCCACGACCCGCACATCGACATGAAGGTTGCGCACCCCGCCGACCCGGCTGATCGTCTTCTCCTGCAGGAAGCGCAGCAGATTGGTCTGCAGTTCGAGCGGCAGGTCGCCGATCTCGTCGAGGAAGATGGTGCCTTCGCTGGCCGCCTCGATCAGCCCGCGCCGTTCCGACGAGGCGCCGGTGAAGGCGCCCCGCTCATGGCCGAACAGTTCGGACTGGATCAAGGTCGGCGAAATGGCGCCGCAATTGACGGCGACGAAAGGTCCGGCCGAGCGCTGCGAGCACTGGTGGATGGCGCGCGCGGCGAGCTCCTTGCCGCTGCCGCTTTCGCCGCCGATCAGCACCGGCGCCTCGGTCGCAGCGACCTTTCGGATCTGCTCGCGCAGCCGCGTGATCGCGGGTCCCTGCCCGACCATGCCGAGCGCGTCCACCGCGGTCCGGCGCGCGGCCTCGTTGCGACGCCGCAGGATGGCCCGCTGCGCCGCGTGACCGAGGATCATCTCCAGTTCGCGGAGGTCGAGGGGCAACGGCATGTGATCGAAGAAGTGCCCCAGGACGAGCTCGCGAAAGGCCGGCGATTCGAGCGCCTGGACCTCGCAAACAGCCACCCATTCAGCCCCCGGGGAAGCGGCGACGCAAGCCTCCATCGCCGCTTCGGTCACGCTCGTTTCGGCGCCGACCACCAACAGCCCGAGCGCGAAATGCCGATGCGCCTGCAGCCGCCCCGCGGCCGCCAGGTCCATGACGGCGCTGAGGTTCCAGCCCCTCGCGAGCAATTGCTCCGCCACCCGGGCGGAATGACCGCCGAGCGTCACGCAAAGAATGCTCCCTGGCTGCTGCATGGCGAGATCAGTTGTGGCTAGAACGACATGGGCACCCGGACAGTCAGCTGAAGGTCGGGCGTGTCGCGCGTCAATCCCGCGCCCACGGTCACGTTCAAGGTGGTCTTCGGGCTGTAGCGGTACGAGTAGCCGAGCAGCAGCGAGCCCAGCTGGGTGCGCACCGACCCGATCACGCGCTGGCCGTTCTGCTCTGTCGGGCCGATCGAATACAGCTCCATGCCGAGGCTGAACGACGAACGGTCGTTGATCGACAGGCCCATGCCGAAATTCAGGCCCCACACATTGCCGGGCTTGACGTCGCCGATGAACTCTCTTTCGCCGTTCAGCACCAATCGGCTGATCCCGCTGCGGGGGAAGTTGTAGGTGAAGTTGAGGCCGCCGAAGAACACCGCGGGGTCTGAAGGCAGCAGCCAGGTGATGCCCGGCTGCAGTGAATAGAAGCCCGAGCCGGTGGCCAGGTCCAGCGGCAGGCCGGTGCCCGTGGCGTTGCCGATGCAGCGCGTCACGCAATCGGTGACGACCTCGAACGGATCCTTGCCGGTCTTGGACTTGAAGCGCAGCCCGCCGATCACGTAGGGGTTGCCATCCTTGCCATCGGTGATCTGGTAGCGGGCCGCGAACTCGGCATCCCCGACGCCCTTGCCCTTGGTGTCGAAGACGTTGTCGAAGGCCGAGCCGGTGAAGATCTCGCGGCTGATGGTGGAGTCCGAGCGCGAGACATAGGGCAGCTTGGCTTCGAACTCGAGCCGGTTGGTGGCGCCCCAGCGTCCGGTCAAGGTGCCGATGAAGGTGTTGCGCTTGAACTCCCGCACATCGACCAGGCCGATCAACAGCGCCGGGATCACCGTGTAGCCCACCAGTGCGACGCGGTTGCTCGACGAATAGCCGTAGAACAAGGAGGGCTCGAAGACGAACTTGCCCTTGGGCGTGAGGACGCCGGGTTCGTCGAACAGCTGCGCATATTGCGGCGGCTGCGGACTCTCGTCGCTTGGCGCGACACCCACCTGCACCGGCCTCGCGCCGGAGTCGGCGCCTTCGCCTTCCGCCGCCGGCTTTCTGTCGGCAGTCTTCGTGGCCTCCGGGCGTGGTGCGCCGCGCGCCTCCTGGGTCGCGAGACGCTCCTGCAGTTCGCGGTAGCGAGTCTCCTGTTGTTCAGACTGCTGCTTCAGCGCGTCGATCTGCCGGCCCTGCTCCTGGACCTGCTGCTGCAGTGCCTCCATGCGCTTGTTGGCACTTCGATTCGAAGCAGCACTCTGGCTCTGAGCCGTCGCACCCGACCATGCCAGTGACGAACAGGCCAGCAATGCCAGCGCCCTGTACGGACCGAAGGTCTCCATGGTGTCCCCTCTCTCTTGGCTTCTTCGCAGGAGCGTTTCACGCCGCAGCCTAAGCGTAAAGAACAAGTACACCAAGCTACAAATTGCAATCAAAGGTAAGCGTTTTGTAGCAATTTTCGGAGCTGTCTCAGGCCTGTGGCACTTCTATCCGGCGGCTCCGTGCCCTGCGCGTGGCGCGTGGCGTCAAGCCTGGCCTCACTGCGTCGGGAACAGACCCCGAGCAAGGCCTTGCTTCCACGACATCGACTGTCACGGCGATGAGACGGATTGGGTGTCCTGTCGAAGGCCGGCGTCGATGCAAGGGCTGTCGGCCCCTCCGCGCGCAGCCGCGGCGCTACATCGAACGGCCGTCAAGGGAGTGTGACAAAGCAAGTGCTGGTTCGCCTGCCCGGGCCCGCTCTCAACGGCCCGCAAACATCGCATGGAACGCCCGCAACGCAGGCCCTCGCCTCTGAGCGCAAGGTCTTGCGAAACAAGCCGTAATTTGCTGGCATCGAAGTTGCACATGGCCCTCCGATTTGCGGCAACGCACGTCAATACCAAGCTTGTTCAACTTTCTGGAGGGTTCATGAAAAAGACACTTCTGGCTTCGGCCATTGCACTTGCCTTCGGGTTCAGTGGTTCGGTGCTCGCCAATGACACGGATCAGGACACCCATCAACGTACCGTGACGGGCAGCAACACCAGCACGAGTACCAGCACGAGTACCAGTACCAGCTCGCGCAYGAGTTCACGTACCAGCTCGAGTACCAACAAGGACTCGGGTGCTGCCGAGGCCAGTGCCGAGCGTTCTGCTGCCATCAACAATGGGTCCACCGGGAACTTCACCAACGCCTTCAACACGGCGAAGGCGACAGCCGTGAGCAAGCTGGACGGCTATGTGTCCGGCAACAGCGTGTCCAACATCGGCAACTACGCCACCAACAATGGCTCTGTCGCTGGCGGCAACGGCTATGGCGGACGTGGCGGCACGGGCAAGGGCGGCGCAGCCTATGGCACGGGCACGGGCGGCAACGGCGCCACGGGCACCGGTGCGGTCGGCGCGGTGGGTGGCAGCGCATCCAACGGCGCCATCACGCATGGCAGCGCCACGATCGGCGATTCCACGGCAGGTGACGGCGGCAACGGCCTCGGCGGCATCGCCGCAGGCCTGACCGGCAGCGGACGCGCCTCCTCCAGTGGCGGCGACGGCGGACGCGGCGGTTCGAGCGGTGACAGCGGACGCGGCGGAAGCAGCGGCAGCCTGTCCGCTGCGCTCGGCGGCAGGACCGGCGGTGGCGGCGGCGGCGGAAGCACCGGCAACACCTCGGGCGGCTCGGGTGGTTCGGGCGGTGATGGCGGCGCCCTGGGCGCCGGCGGTGCCGGCGGCGCGGGCGGTGCGGGCGGCACC
>NZ_JBFUCJ010000102.1:0-27512 GCF_056405295.1 Variovorax sp. P1_H2
GTGGGCGGCGGTGTGTGGCTGAGCCGGCAAGCCGAGTTGCCACTGTTCTCACTGGAGTGCGTCGTAGAGTGACGTCTTCCCCGGAAGTCCTCCAAGCGAAGGTGCGAAGACCGCAGCCGGCTCCAGTCGGCCAGGAGCAGTCCTTCGGCCTTGCCCGCGACTTGGTTGCCTCAAATAGGCCGGATTCGTGAAATAGTGCCAACAATGCGAACCTTCAGCCGACTTGTGATTGACGTCAATCGGAATACCGTGGGGGCTTGGTTTCTCCCTGGGTAGGCATCAAGGACCAACCCCTTAAGGCCCGTTTCGTACGGGCCTTCTTTTGTTCAATAGACAATCGCTCTGGCGCAGACGCGCCGCCATGACGGCTCTCGGCCAGAACCCGTCATTTGGCGACCCGGCTCAATTTGCCCCATAGTCGACCTTCGCGGCGCGCACACACCGTTTGGCGTGAGGAACAGGAGCAAGCGACATGAAAGCAGAACAGCGCGAAGCCCTCGTCAACACATTGAAGTTGCGGTTCGAGCAGAACATGCATCGGCACGAGGGAGTGGACTGGGCCGACGTCCATGGTCGCTTGCAACGCAGCCCCCACAAACAGATGTCGCTTCATGAGATGGACAGAACGGGTGGAGAACCCGATGTCATTGGCGCCGCAGACGATGACGGCGCCTACCTTTTCTGCGATTGCGCCACTGAAAGTCCGCAGGGGCGCAGGAGCCTGTGCTACGACGCAGAAGCTCTGAATTCCCGAAAAGAGAACAAGCCGGAGAACAACGTTATCGACATGGCCACGGCCATGGGCGTCTCGCTATTGACGGAGGCACAGTACCGCAAACTTCAACAACTCGGGGACTTCGACATGAAGACGTCCAGTTGGGTGGTAACGCCCCTCGACATTAGAAAACTCGGCGGGGCTCTGTTTGGCGATAGGCGCTACGGCAAGGTCTTCGTGTATCACAACGGCGCTCAGTCCTACTATGCGGCGCGAGGATTCAGAGCCTCGCTCAGGGTCTGAATTTGTGATGAACCTTTTCGTTTGTCCGGGTGCCCGCCATGAGCGGAAGTCCCGCCTCGTCTTACGTCCGGCTTCGTCTATGCTTGGTCGACCAAGCTTGCGGAGATTTTTGTCATGCTTCAAATGCGTCCCGGGTGCGAGTGCTGCGACCGAGATTTGCCGCCCGATTCGGCCGCTGCTCGGATTTGCTCCTTCGAGTGCACGTTCTGTAGTGACTGCGCCGACCAGCGCCTCGCCGGAATCTGCCCGAACTGCGGCGGTGAGTTGCTCCCGCGCCCACGGCGGTCGGCTGCCAAGCTTGCGACATATCCGGCTTCGACCACCCGAGTGTTCAAACCTGAAGGTTGCGCGAGCGCACAGTGACCGTGGCAGAACGGTCCGCGCAGTACGGCAGTGCTCAGCCGACAGCCGTGACCGGCCAACAGCAGTCCTTCGCAAGGCCCTGTGTTGAACGGATGCTTGTCTCCCTACAACGTTGGGCCTCCCAGAATTCGCCATGGTCATTTCCGGAGCTCAAGCGCTCGTCATAGGCGCGGCACTCAGCGCCGCAGCTGCAGTTGCTCACTTAGCCTGCATCCTCTTGGGCGCGCCTGCGTATCGCTTCATGGGCGCAGGCGAGAAGATGGCGCGCGCCGTGGAGGCTCGAAAACTTCGGCCCACTCTCGTCACTCTGGCCGTCGCAGCTGTGCTCCTAATTTGGGCTGCTTACGCGTTGGCAGGAGCTGGCGTCATTAGTGGCTTACCACTTGTAAAGTTCGTGCTCATCGCCATCAGTGCGGTGTACTTGTCCCGCGCAGTCGCATTTCCACTTCTCAAGCCTGCCTTTCCCGAAAACTCTCAGGTCTTCTGGCTTGTGTCCTCTGGAATATGTCTTGTCATCGGGCTGGTTCACATTTACGGCGTTGTCTTGCAATGGCCGGTACTGTGATGTCTAACCAGTCATTCAAGGCGGTGTCTCTGGGCAAGCCGCGGTCCGCGCCTCAAGAAGCTTGAATTCTAGAGAAAGGCCGCGTAGAGGTCGTAGCGGGTACGACCGCCTGAGCGCGAGGCGGTCGACGAGCAGGTGAAGCCGCGGCCGTCAGCCGGAAGAAGTCTTGGCCCCGTTTTCGCTCCAGCCGCCGCCCAGCGCCTTGTAGAGGTTGACCGTGTTCACCGCCTGCCGGAGCTGCAGCTCGATCCACTGAATCTGCTCGTTGTAGAGCTCGCGCTGCGAGTCGAGGCTCGAGAAGTAGTCCTCCAGGCCGCCCTTGAAACGCACCTGCGAGATGGAAGCCACCTTGGTCAGGGATTGCACCCTGGCCTGCTCCGCCTCGAGTTGGGGACGCAGGTGGCTGTCCGCGATCAATGCATCGGCCGTCTCTCGGAACGCCTGTTGCGCCGCATGCTCGTAGGTCGCCATCGCCTCGGCGAGCCGTGCCTCGTTCGCGTCGACGTTCGCACTCCTTTTCCCCCAGTCGAAAATCGGCAGTGATACGCCGAGCAGTCCCGCCCAGCTGCGATTGCCGCTGCTGAGCACGTGCGAGAACCCGGTACTGATGCCCCCGCCCAGCGCGGTCAACGAAATGGTCGGGAAGAATTCGGCCTTCGCAGCGCCGATGCCGGCGTTCGCTGCTTCGACGCGGGCATAGGCGGCAAGGAGGTCCGGCCGGTGCTGCAGCAGGCTGGACGGGAGCCCCGCCGGAATCTCCGCCACCGAGCGGTCAGGCCAAGCGCGTTGTGACCCGGTGGTCGGCGGCACGGGCTGTCCGACCAGCACGGTCAGCCATTGGAGGTCCTGCCCGACACGGGTCTGGAATTCCTCGCGCTGGACCTGGGCGCGCTGCACCAGCGACTGCGACCGGAAGACATCCTGCTCTGACGCGCCTCCGGCAGTGCGGGCGCGCGTCATCACCTTCGTGCTGTCTGTCTGAGACTTCTCCTCGGCCTCGGACAGGGCCAGCAGTGCGCGATCGGCGCGCAGCGTCAGGTAGGCATTGCAGACCTCGCCCACCAGGTTGATCCGGGCAGCGGCATAGTCGAGGTCGCTGGACTGCGCCTGCGAGCCGGCCTGCTGCACGGTGGAACCGACGCGGCCGAAGAAGTCGAGTTCGTAGGATGTGATGCCCGCCTGCACGCCGAAGGTATTGCCGGCGTGTCCGCCCGGCTGGTTGGCGGTGACTAGCCCGGAGGGGCCCAGGGCCGTGGCCACGTTGCTGCGCTCGGCGAACGCGGTAACGCCGATTTCGGGGAACAGCGACGACCGGGTGCCCGCGTAGGCGGCGCGGGCCTGGCGGGCCCGGGCCGCGTAGGCACGCAGGTCGCGATTCTGGGCCAGCGCCGTCGTGACCAGGCCGCGAAGTTCGTCGTCGACCACGAAGTCCGACCACGCGATGGGCGGGGCCGCGGTCGTGGTCGTGGTCGCCGCGACCGGCCATTGCGCAGGCACTTGCACGTCCGCGGGCTTGAGCGGCGGCGTCAGGTTGCAGCCGCTCAGCATCAGCAGCCCGGCAAGCGCGATGAGGGGCTGCGCGATGGAAACCCCGAGGCGGCGCAACGGCCCGCGAGACCAGCGGGGCCAACGCCATCCCGCGGTGTTCATGAAGGCCAGCGCCGCGCGGCCCGCGCGCGCCTGGGTCGCGACATGCGTCGGCGGCATGGCGAACACCTGGCGCACCAGCCGGTCGTGCAGGGATGCGTCGCAGTCGAAGAGCAATTCGGCGCCGGACCTCGTGTGTCTGTCCACCCGGGCGGAGATCCAGCCCACGTCCGGCACGTGAACATCCACGTCGTGTCCGGCAGGCAGGCGTTGCAGCAAGGCGCTGTCCCGCAGCAGCGCGCCGTCGGTGGCGATGTTGACGAAACGCGCGGCGCCGACACCGGCCGAACTGCGAAAGCGGGTCAGCGCGGCGAACGGGAAGCGCTCCTCCTGGTCGGGTCGGGGGCGGTCCACACAGGCAACCAGCGCCGCGAGGCAATAGATGGTGCCGGCGACGCTCCAGATCATGTTGAGCGTGTCACCGGTGGTCATCGGACCGCTGAGCGCCCTGAAGGCGCCCAGTTCGATCGCCACCATGAGGCCGCCGAACACCGCGACCAGGTTCCAGTGCACCACCGTCTTCGATCGATCCAGTCCTTTGGCCGTGACCTTGAAGGGCCTGCCGAAGGGTCGTATCAGCGCGCTCGCGATCGTACGGGTCACGGCCATGGCCGCGACGACCTGCGTCACCTCGGTGAAGACGGGCAGTGAACGTCGCTGGTTGATCCAGTAGCTGTAGGCCCAGAACACGATCAGCGCCGGCAGCCCGTAGGCGGCGAAGGCCCGAGGCGTCGCGTAGAACGCCGACACGCCGAAAAACCAGTACATCACGGGCGCGGCGAGCATGAGCAGCATGAAGGGCTTGCTCAGCCAGTGCAGAAGGCCATGCACGAAGTGCATGCGCGCAGTGAGGCTGTAGCCCTTGCCGCGCAGCGGTCCGTCCGGAAGCAGAGCGACCTGGATGGTGCCGAGGCACCAGCGGCTTCGCTGGTTGATGTATTCGATGATGCTATCGGCGGAAAGCCCGTTGGACAGCCGCTCGTTGAGCCAGCGCGTGACCCACCCATGGCGCAGCAGTGTCAACGAGGTGAAGATGTCCTCGCACACGCTGCCGGTCGGAAAGCCGCCAAGACGCGTAATCACGTCGCGCCGCACGATGAACGAGGTGCCCACGCAGAACGCCGCGTCTGCGGCATCCTTGGCAGGCTGGAGCACATCGAAGAAAACACGCTGCTCGTCGACCCAGCTGTCGGTCGCGTGCAGGTTGTGCTGGATCGGGTCGGCGTTGTAGTAGAACTGCGGCGTCTGGACCAGCCCCACCTTCGGCTCGTCGAAGAGGCCGAGCACACGATAGACGATGTTCCGGTGCGGCACGAAGTCCGCGTCGAGCACGAGGAGGTACGGTGCATTGGTGGTTTCGGCCGACACGCGCAGGCCGTTGTTGAGATTGCCTGCCTTGGCGTGCGCGTTGTCCGGCCGGCGTGCGTAGTTCACCCCCCTGCTCGCGCAGTAGTCCCGCAGCCAGTCGCGCCGCGTGTCATCGAGCACCCAGACATTCACGTTCGGATAGTCGATGGCCTGGGCGCCGATGATGGTTTTCTCGAGCACCCCGAGATCTTCGTTGTAGGTGCAGATGAACACATCGACCGCGGGCACCTGCACGCCGAGACCGCGCAGCCTGGCCTCGCCACGATCGGCCATGGCGCTGTTGTCGCGGCGGCCCATCAGGATCTGGATCGACATCAGCGCGCAGACGACCGACACCATCTCGAAGAACAGGAAGACCCACGCGTAGAGCGAGATGAAACCCTCGCCCGCCGGCGGCAGCGTCTGCGTGACCCGCCAGGCCGCATAGCGTGCGATCACCAGCGCTGTGAGCCCGCCGAACACCATGCGATGCGAGAGCCGCTCTGGCCGCGCCCAGAAGATCATGATCAGCGCCATCGTGGCGACGACGAGGTTGATGTTGAATTCGGGCATGTCGATCACGTCGGACATGGTTTTCCTCCTGTGTTGTGTTTTCCAGTGAATGGATTCCACCCCGTGGCGGCGAGTGCGATCCACGCGGTGGCGCCCAGATGGGGCCAGTGGTAGTAGTAGAAGTCCGCACTGGTCGAGTCGGGGCCGATGGCCAGCCCCGTGGAGATCCGCGGGCTCGGCGTGGCGTAGTACAGGCCATTGCCGGAGCGCTGCGATGCGAGCAGCTGCCAAAGCGCTTCCGGCGCGGCGCCCTTTCGCGCCACCAGAGTCGCTGCGGCCTGCGCGCTGCCCTCGGTCCAGATGCCGTCGGGTTCCCGCGAGAAGCCGTAGCCTGCTCCGCTTCGATGGTGGCGCTCGACCCAGGTCAGCGCCGGCTCCCAGTCGCAATGAGCCCCGGGGCTCGCGAGCAAGGGCCACAATTGCGCGTCCAGTCCGGAGCGGTCCGTGGCGATGCTTGCGCCGTCGATCTTGGTCCCGATGAAGAAGCGCTGCTCCGCCGGACTCCACATGCGCGAGACGAAGGACAGTGCGGTGCGGCCCTGCTGCGCGTGTGCAGCGCGCCCCGTCAGGCTTGCCGCCCAGGCGGCCGCCGTGGCGACGTCAAGATTGTGCTCGGTGGATTTCCAGGTCTGCRCACGCTGCGAATCGTCCCATCCGTACCAGCCGCCCTCGTACCCGTCGGGGTCGACGACTTCGCGCGCGTGCTGTTCGATCCAGGCGAGCAGTCGGGTCGCACCCTCGACATATCGGGCCTCCGGCGCCGCCTGGTGGACGTTCAGCAGGAGCAATGCCGCCCAGGCCACGTTGCCGGTGGCGGTGCTGGCCTGATAGGCATCGGCGATCCACTGCTTCTTCCCGTCATCCCAATAGCCGGGCAGCGAAGGCTTGTTGTCGCGAACGGGCCCGCTTCGGTAGGCGTTGCGCACGCGCCCGTCCGTGAAGTGCGGATCGTGTTCGATCGCCAGCGCGATCGCGTCGGCGATGCGCCGGGCCGAGGCCGTGTCGCCGCACGCCAGCAGTGCGATGCCGGCCAGCGCATTGTCGTAGACGAAGGCCACGTCCTCCAGTGCGCGGTCGATCGGAGGCACGTCACTGACCGTTTCGGCGGGCCGATAGCTCGCAAGCAGGAGCGGACTCGCGGCATCCCCCTTGTCGTCCGATGCAACCGCTCGACGCAAGCCCTGGCAACTTTGCCGGGCCAGGTCTTGCTGCACCGGGCTGCCTGCCGCGCTCGCGGCGCCCGGCGTCGCCAGGCCCACAGTGACGAGCATCAAGATTGCCAATGCGCAAGCCGGGCGGCCAATGCGCGACCGAAGCGAAGCGTCCACGAGATCTCCTTGAATGGCGTTGCCGCCGACCCATCACGACTGAGGTCGGCCGTGACCACCTTGCCGGGCGTGCACAGATCGCGATCGGCCAGCGGCGCCGACGCCTTGCCCTCGAGCTGGGCGACCGCAAAGACCGAGCCTTGCTCCGCATACGGGAAGGGCACGCTGTAATTGCTCTGCACGTCCTCCGACGCCAGCGGCAGAAGATTCGTCACGCGTGCGGGGTGCACCGCGTCAGTGCCGTCCACCGCGACATCGAGCCGGGAGCCGACGTTCAGGCGCTCGGCCAGGCGCGGTGGGAACACCGCGACCACCTGGATCCGGCTGCAATCGGCCATGCGCGCCAGCGTGGCGCCTTCGGGCACGAAGGCCCCTTGGGAAATGAGGACGGTGCTCACCTGCCCGCCTTGCGTGGCCTTGACCTCGTAGGCCGACAATTTGTCGACGCGGCGGCGCTCCTCGTCTTCGAGGGCGACGACCTGCGAGAGCTGTTTGTTCAACGCGTCCAGGTCGTGCCGGAAACGCCCGACGCTGGCGGCGAGCGTCTCGCGACGGCTCACCAGGGCCTGGAACGCACCGGCCCCGCCCGAACTGACGACGGCGCCGCGGCTGGCATTGGCCAGGCTCTTGCCCAGGCCGTCGTATTCCTGATCGGCGACCGCGGCGGTGGCGCGCGACGTGCGCAACTGGGCTTGCGCGGCATCCAGGACCTGCTGGCTGACGKCACCCGCGTCGAGCAACGCCGACGCCTGCCGGACCTTCATTTCACGCTCCCAGACGGCGGTTTCCGCAACCTCGCGCTGTCGCCGCGCGACCTGCAATGCATCGCTTGTCTGGTCGATCGATGCCTTGCGATACAGCCTGACCTGTTGATCGATGAAGCCCAGCTCGCTGCTATCGGAAGCCAGCTGATTCGTCAGTTGCGAAACCTGGCTTTGCAAACCCAAGCGCTGCGTCGAGAGCGTCGTGAGCACATCGCGATTGAGCGTCGGGTTCTGCACCTTCGCGACCAAGGTGCCCGGTTCGACCTCGTCGAGCGGATGCACCGCCAGGTTCGTGATGACACCACTCACGGGCGTCGTGACGAGCGTGACGGGCGTCTCCAGGACGGCCCGCGTCGCGCGCTTGGAAAGCACAGGGACTAGCAGCGTGGACCCCATCAGCCACAGGACGAACGCGAGCAATGCGTAGCCTGCGAGGCGCGGAACGATCGAGTTGGTCGAAAATTTCTTTCGAGGGCGTTTGGCGACCTCTCCTCCGGCGTCGAGGGAGACGACCTCCTTGGGGAGCGGTACGTTCAGCGTCGTTGTCATGACTTCACCTTCTGTGTAATTCGTTGTTGCGCGTCCGAGCGGGCTCCGACGCATCGTTTCAAGGCCGCATGCCCCGCCCGGGCATCACGTGCCAGTCATGTCTCCATTTGTTTGTCGAGAAAGACAGGCTGCCGGGCGCCGCCCCTTAGCCTATTGAGCAATCGAGTTGCGATGGGATACGGACACGCCTCTTGGCGGGTCCGAATTGGAAGATTCGCAGCGACGTATTACCCGCCGTCAGGCATGAGTTCCGTGTAGGACGGATTCCCAACAGACCGTCGCGAAATGGACGGGTATCACACCCTTACATTTACATGCCGTGACTCTCCACGATGCGCAATGCAACATGGGGAATCAGATTGAAAAGAAGAATGCCGACCTTGTAGATGGCCATGCCTGCATAGTGAATGCCGTCGAAGCGCTCTTCGGAGAGGTGGAGCCATGGTTCGAGTCGCCCGGCAGGTGCCGGTATCCGCCTCGGGAACGGCCCGGTGGCTCAGCCCCCGAGGGCCATGACCGCGGCCACGAGCGCGGTGCCGAGCCCCGCCATGATGAACCCGACCCGCCAGCTGCCGTAGCCCGCGTAGCGGCCCAGGGCCAGCCCGCCGACGAACAGCATCGCGAGTGCGATGGCGCGCGACATGATCTTCGCCAGTCCGATGTCCTGGATCAGCATGAAAGGCAGCACGACGGGAAAGGTGGCCGCGACCACGATCAGGAAGATGGCCAGCGCGGCGAGCAGGTCGCTGCGCAGCAGGGCCGGCCGCTCGGGCACGGACGCCAGCGCGAGAATGCGTCCGCGAGCGGCTTCGAGTTCTTCCGTCTTGAGCAGGCTCGCCCCGACCCGCGACAGGGCGCCCGCGATGAGGCGACGGCCGGCTTCGGGGTCCGCCGCCGCGCGCACGGATCGCACGAGCGTGAGCCACCTCCCGCGGTCGGTGATCGTGCGCACCAGGTACATCACCGCATCGACGAGGCCCCAGGCCAGGTTGCATCCCAGGGCGGCGGCGAACATCTTCCGGAGATCCTCGCGACCGGATTCCGCCACCGACACGGCGCCGACGAAGGTGAGCGCCATGAACMGGCCGAAGAGCATCTCCGATACGCGGTCCACCGGACTCAGCACCGGCACGCGCGCCGTATCGGCGTCAGGGTCTCGTTCGATCATCGCCTTCTCCTTGGGGCGCCTGGACCCGCAGCACAGGAACATTCGCGACGCGCATGACCGGCGCTCCGTTTCTCGTCAACGCGGGCGCATCGATTCCGCGATGCTCAGCAGGTTGACCGGCTGCACGCGAATGACGCCGCTGCGCGGGCTGTCGATGTCGGCGATGAGCATGAACGCGATGGACATGACAAGGGGCAGGACGAGAAGCAGGGCGCGTTCCTCCCTCGGATCCTTCACGCCGTAGCCGACCAGCACGTGGCAGCAGATGCCGATCGCCAGCATCAGAATCCATGCCGCGCGGGGAATCCGGTTCCACCAGGCGGCCTGGGTGTAGCCCTGCGCGTTCAGGACGTCGTTCATGCCGATCGCCGCCACGGCCATCGTCGGCGACGGCGCCGCTGCCGCCGGTGTGGCGACCGCAGACCACAGCGCGGCCTGCAACAGCGCGGTGCGGGCGTTGATCTTCCCGAGCGCCTCCTCGTCGCGGGTCGTGTAGTACAGGACGCGCTGATCGAAGTAGTCGGCCAGCAGCGCGCGAACCTTGGCGGCATCGGGCGCCGGCAACAGGTCGGCCCGCAGGAATTCGGTGCCGATCGCATTCGCCTCGGCCTCCTCGAGGTTCTTGCGCTGGTCGTAGCGGCTGACGGCCATCGAGAACGTGAAGGCGATGATGAGCCCCAGCAGCGTCAGCGTGGCGGCCTGGATGACGCCGAAGTCGTCCCGCGTGCTTTCATTGGGCGGCCACCATCTCCTGAGCAGMACGGCGCCCGTCCACACCGAGAACAGCAGGAGCAGGAAGGACAGCYCGAAGACAGCCAGCGGATAGTCCGTCACTCTGGGCATGGGCTCTCCGTCGGGGTGTGCGCGATCCGGATCGGAATTGTCGATTTGAACTGCATGGCGATGTCGGCGCCGGCGACGGCGTCAGAAAGTGACCTTGGTGGAGAACTGCAGGCGGTAGTCGTCGGCCGACAGCCCGGCCTTGTTCTCGAGCTGGCCCCAGACGAATTCGCCGCCGATCAGCACGTTCTTCTGCAGCGCATAGAGCAGGTTGACCGACGAATAGCTGCCCTTCTGGAACGCCGTCACGAGCTGGCCGCCGGTGTTGTTCTGGCGGTGCTCGCTGTAGCCGATGGAACTGCTCCACTTGTCGCTCCAGTAGTGGTTGTAGAAGACCAGCCAGCCCACCGAGGTCACGGTCTCGGCCCGCAGGTTGGAGCCCGGCGCCAGGTCGACGCCGCCGTCGTTCATGTAGCTGGCGATCGCCTTGCCGCCGACCAGCTGCCAGCTGAGCCGGTCCTTGCCGAAGGCGTTGAAGGCGCCGCTGAGGTTCAGGCCGTAGCCGGTGCGCGTGCCCGAGGGGTCGCCGTTCGGCGAGATCGTGTTCTGGTAGCCGACCTGGCGCACGATGGCGGCCGAGCGCAAGTGACCCCAGTCGCGGTCGACGCGCAGCGAGGCGACCGCATCCGGCGCCCGGTTCCAGCCCGTGATGCCGGCACCCAGCGCCGGGTCCACCCGGGTGATCCGGCCGGTGTCGATCGCCGAATTGGGCGCCTCGAGGGACACGGCCACGCGCACGCCGTCCTTGTCGTAGGGCGAGATGCGCAGTTGCGGATTGCGCACGAAGACCATGCCGCTCGGACCCCAGTAGTCGATGGTGTTCGGGAACACATCGATGTCCATGAAGTTCGAGTAGGTCTGGCCGGCGCCGTACATGCCGAGCTCGGCCCAGGCATTGAGCCAGTGGATCTGCGTCCCGCCGTTGGTGCCGAAGAGGTCGAAGCTCAGGTCGGTCTTGATCTCGCCGTACGAGGTGGGGATGAAGGACTTGAAGCCGAGGCTCGATTGCCGGATGCTGAAGATCGAGCTTCCGTCCTTGCCGCAGCCGGGGGAGCCCGGACAGATGATCGGAATCTGCGATGGCCGCAAGGTGGCGTTCCAGTCGGGATTCATCCGCTTGAAGTCGTAGATGGCGTCGAGCATCGCCTGGCCGTAGAACTCGACCCGGGCCGTGTCCGCACCGGGCGCGCCGTCCTCGGCGCGCGTGCCCACCGACACCACCGGCGCCCACGCGGCGGTCCCCGATGGGGCCCCCGCCGGCGATGGCGCCGGCGAAGCGGAGGCAGCGGCAGCGGGCGTCTTCTGCTCCAGCGCGGTCACGCGACCCTGCAGATCCTGGATCGTCTTCAGGGCCTGCTCCAGCAGGGCTTTGAGCTCCTCGTTGGACTGGGCTTGGGCCTGCGCCGGGGGCGCTCCGGCCAGGGCGAGTGCGAGGGCGAGGGCGGCGACGGCCGTGGGTCTCTTCATGGTGTTCCGTCAATCGTCGAGCCAGATTCGCCCTGGACAATTGATATTTCTCAATTGGGCGCGAGACGGCTCCCCTAGCATCGTTGCATCGTCAGGGGCAGGCAGGCTTCGCCTCCCGCAGGAGACCGTCAATGAATCGAATATCGAAGAATCCCGAGAGGGTGCCCCGCCGCCGAAGCCTGCGCCTCCCGTTCGCCTGGCTGGGCGCGGCCGGGCTGGCGGCGCCATTCGAAGCCTGCGCCTCCTTCCTCCCGCACGAGATGATGGCGAGCGCAGCGACCGGGCTGGCCTGGTTCATCATCTTCGCGGTGCCCATTGCCGGGATCGTGCTGTTCTGGATGGTGCACGTCCTGCCCGAGAAGATCGCTCACCAGCGGCACCATCCCCAGCGCGATGCGATCAAGACCCTGTGCCTGCTGTCGCTGGTGTTCGGCGGCATGCTGTGGCCGATTGCCTGGCTCTGGGCCTATGTGAAGCCAATCGGCTACCAGGCGGCCTACGGCACCGAGAAGCACGCGGACTATTACCACGAGCAGGGCGAGAAGGCGCTGAAGGGCGAGTTGCTGGCGCACGACATCGACCACCTGCGCGATGAACTCGACGCCATGGATGCCAAGGGCGCGCTGACGGCCGATCTCAAGCGGCTGCGCAACAACCTGGCCGCGGCGGCGCCGCGGGCCGAAGGCGATGCCGCGGCGGCAAGAAATGCGAGCGCCTGATGGAAGCACTGCTGCTCGGCATCTACGCCTTCTTCGTCTGGCTCATCTTCATCAAGCTGAAGTGGCTGCCGTGGAACACCACCTCGCAGGTCACGGTGGTGATCATTCCGATCGTCGCCTTGACGGCGCTGGTCCTGACGCTCAACGTGGTCGCCCCCTCGTCGGCCGACGTGCGGGTCCTCAAGTACGTGGTGCAGGTGGTGCCGCAGGTGCGCGGCCGGGTGATCGAGGTGCCGGTCGAGCCCAACCGGCTGGTCAGGAAGGGTGAGCTGCTGTTCCGGATCGACCCGACCCAGTACCGCAACGAACTCGATGCCGCCAAGGGAAAACTGGCGGCGGACGAGGCCAAGTTCGCGCAGGCCGGCGCAGCCCTGGTCGACGCCACGGCCGGCGCCCGGCAGTTGCAGGAACAACTGAAGGCCGCCACGGGACAGGTCCGGTCGCTGCAGCCGAAGCTGGAGCTGGCCCGGATGCGTGTTCGGCAGAACCGCGAACTGGTCGCCACCGGCGCCGGCGACCGCTTCGCGCTCGAGCAGGCCGAGTCCAACCTGGCCGATCTGCAGGGCCAGCTGTCGACCGCCACCGCCAACGAGGCGCAGGTCTCGCAGAAGCTGTCGGGGCAGGTCAACGGAGAGCAGGCCTCGGTCGCGGCGGCGCGGGCCCAGCTCGCAACTGCCAAGGCCCAGGTCGACATCAGCCGTGCCGAGCTCGGGAACGCGCAGTGGAATCTCGACCAGACGGCGGTCTTCGCGCCGGCCAACGGCTACGCGATCAACGTCCAGCTGCGGCCGGGGTCCTACGTGGTGGCGGTGCCGCTGGCGCCCGCCATGAGCTTCGTCGAGGAGACCTACCAGGTCATCGCGCTCTATGGCCAGAATGAACTGCGGCTGGTCGAGCCCGGCAACCTGGCGGAGTTCACGCTCAGCACCTATCCAGGCCAGATTATCTCGGCCAAGGTCGATTCGATCGTCTGGGCGCAAGGCCAGGGGCAGGTGGCCCAGTCGGGCACCCTGCCGCAGACCGGCGCCTATCCCCAGGCACCTGGGCGCTTCCCGGTCAAGCTGATCGTCGACGAGAAGGACCGCGAGCTGTTCCTGGCCGCCGGCGCGGACGGCCAGGGCGCGATCTACACCGAGCACGTGGCGGCGATCCACATCCTGCGCATGGTGATTCTTCGCGTCGGCGCGATCACCAACTACCTCGTCCTGAAGTTGCACTGATGCGCACCTTTTCGCTCCATCGAGGGATCCTCGTCGCGCTGCTGGCGGCCGCGGTGGCGGGCTGCGCGCTCAAGGCCCCGCCGACCACGGCCGAGCTGCAGCAGGAGGTCTTGCCCCAGGCCGCCCCGCCCGAGGCCTACAGGGCCGGCGGGGGTGTCGCGGCGCCGGTGGCCGACGGCTGGCTCGCGGCCTTCGAGGAGCCTGCGCTGACGGCGCTGGTCAACGAGGCCCTGGCCTACAACGCCGACCTGAAGGTGGCGGCGGCGCGGGTCGAGCAGGCGGCCGGGTACGTCAAGGTGGCGTCCGGGGCCTTGCTTCCCTCGGTGGGCGTGGTCGGCCTGGGCGGCGGCAAGTCGGGCGGCGGCGGCGGCCTCGACGGCATCTTCCTCAACGCGTCGCTGGAACTGGACGTCTGGGGCCGCCTGCGCTATGCGCGGCAGGCGACCCGCGAGCAGTCCGCGGCGGCCGATGCCGATTACGCGTACGCCCGGCAGTCGCTGGCGGCGATGGTGGCCAAGGCCTGGTTCCTGGCGGTCGAGGCCGGGATGCAGCGCGTGATCGCGCAGGACGCCCTGAGCTCGTCGGAGACCCTGCTGCGGATGACCGAGGATCGGCTGCGCGTGGGCAACGCCAGCACGCAGGCGGTGGCGCAGGCTCGCGCGAGCGTCGGCCCCTATCGGGATACGCTCAAGCAGGTCGAGTTCGCACGCGAACAGGCGCGGCGCGCGCTCGAACTGCTGCTCGGCCGCTATCCGGCGGCGGAGATCGCGGTCGCCGACCGCCTGTCGCCCATGCCCCCGCCGCTGCCCGTGGGCATGCCGTCGGAGCTGCTCGAGCGGCGGCCCGATGTCGTGGCGGCGGAGCGGCGCGTTGCGGCCGCGTTCGATCGCGTCGGCGAGGCCAAGGCGGCGCAGCTCCCGCGGATCAGCCTGACCGCGGGCGGCAGCAACGTGTCGAGCGAGCTGATCGAGCTGAAGGACGTGAGCAGCCCGGTCTGGAGCCTCGGCGCCAACCTGATCGCACCGCTCTACCAGGGCGGGGCGCTGCGCGCGCAGGTCGAGATCCGGTCGGCCGAGCAGAAGCAGGCGGTGGCCGAGTACGCGCGCGCGGGCCAGAAGGCCTTCGGCGAAGTCGAGAACTCCCTGGGCGCGGAGTCGACGCTGCGCGAGCGCGACGCCATCCTCGCGGCGACCGTGCGCGACAGCGCGCAGGCGCTCGAACTGGCCCGGACCCAGTATCGCGTCGGCTCCGTCGACCTGCGCACGGTCGAGCAGAGCCAGCTCGCGCTCTACGCGGCACGTACCGCGCGCCTGCACGTGCAGGCCGAACAGCTGGCCCAGCGCACCAATCTCTATCTGGCCCTGGGCGGCGGATTCGACCTGCCGGCCATGGCCGTGGCGAGCTCGCCATGTTGTACCGACCGTTGAGCCGGATGTCTCGGCTCGTGCCGGCAGGGAGTGCTCGCCGAGCACTGCGTTCAACGTCTCGCTTGGAGGTGAAAGATGCACACGAAAAAGAAGTGGCGGCTGATGATGGTCCCGATGCTCCTCGCCGCGGCCATGAGCTGGGGCAGCGCCCGCGCCCAGGAGATCCCGCTGGTCACCGGCGAGCAGTGGACCCGGTCCACGGAGCAATTGAAACGGGTCTACCTGATCGGCCTGGCCAACGTGATGCAGGTCGAGACCGCCTACCACGCCGGCAATGCGCCGCCCGACAGCCAGAGCCTCATCCCGAGGGCGGTCAGGGGGCTCAGGGGCCAGACGCTCGACACCGTGCGCGACGGACTCGACCGCTGGTACGCCGCGCATCCGGACCAGCTGCAGCGGCCGATCGTCGAGACCCTCTGGTTCGAGATGGTCGTGCCCGGCCTCTCGAAATAGACCTGACGGAGAAAGCCATGAATCGCATTGGACTCATCGTGTCGATCGCCGCGGCCACGCTCGCCATGGCCTGCACCAACATGACGCCGCAGCAGCAGGGGACGGCCAGCGGTGCGGCCATCGGGGCCGCGGCCGGCGCCGGCATCGCGGCCATCTCGGGCGGCAACGGCTGGACCGGCGCGGCCATCGGCGCCGTGGCCGGAGGGGTGGCCGGCAACATCAAGGGCAACAAGCAGCAGCAACAGTCCCAGAAGCAGTGATGCGAGCGAGGGCTCGCCTCGCCTGCGTTGATCAATGTCAAGGCGCTCGCCGTGGCCGGTTCCCACAATGACATGGCGGGATCCCTGAGGAGGCCCGGTGATCGTCGGCAACACCCCTCCGAGGAGAACTCCATGCACAGCACCCGCAGACATTTTTCGCTCGCCGCCGGAACCGTGGCCCTCGCCGCCGCGTTCGGCGGCCTGCCGGCACGGGCAGCCGACGATGCAGCCGATGCCAAGGCGCTGGTCCAGAAGGCGCAGGCAACCGTCGCCAACTTCACCCGGAACAAGGACTTCCCCGAGTTCGGCGCCGCCCTGGGCAAGGCCAGGGGCGTGTTGATCTTTCCGCAGATCCTCAAGGCCGGCTTCGTGCTCGGCGGCTCGGGCGGCACCGGCGTGCTGATGGTGCGCGACGAAAAGACCGGCAGCTGGAGCGGTCCCGCCTTCTACACGATGGGCTCGGCCAGCTTCGGGTTCCAGGCCGGCGCATCGGCGGCGGAGGTGGTGATGCTGGTGCATTCGCAGAAGGCGCTCGACTCGCTCTACACGAGCAAGGTCAAGCTCGGCGGCGATGCCTCGGTGGCGGTCTGGAAGAAGGGCATGGGCGCCAGCGCCGCGCTCAGCACCGACTTCGTCGCCTACTCCCTGGTCAAGGGTGCATTCGCCGGTCTGGCGGTGGATGGTTCGGTGATCGACGTCCGCGAGTCGCTCAATGCGGCCTACTTCGGCAAGCCGGTCACGCCGGTCGAGATCCTGGCCAAGAAAGAAGTGAGCAGCCCGGCATCGGCGGGTTTGCAGGCGGCGCTGAAGAAGGCCGCCAAGTAGCGCCGAGTAGCGCCGTCGCGGCAGTCCAGGGTGGATCGCGCCCCGACGCGCGGCGAAGCCCTTCTTGATGTTTGCGGAGGTATCGACATGGATGCAGGAGCGCAGCTTGCGCACAGCCACAAGATCGCGACCCGGGTCGCCGCCGTGCTCCAGAAGCGCACGCAGCTTGCGCAGGAGCAGTTCAGTCGCAGGGTGAGCCAGGCGGTGGAGAAGGGCGGCGGCGACGCGCTGGCCCGGTCGATGGCCTCGATGACCCCGCAGGGCTGGGCCCAGTACGCGGTCGATGCCGCGCAGCGATCGGTTCTTTTCTGGGATACCTTGTGGAAGCGCGGCAACAACTTCGTCGAGCAGTCCTCCCAGGGCCTGAAGCCGGTGCTGCATTTCGACTCGGAGATCGTGCTCGACGGGCGCGCGTTCGCGCGCCCGGTGAACTATGCGCTGCTGCGCATCACGCCGCCCGAGGGCGTGGTCGTCGATCCGAAGCTGCGGCCCTACCTGATCATCGATCCGCGCGCCGGCCATGGGCCCGGCATCGGGGGCTTCAAGGACGATTCGCAGGTGGGGGTCGCTCTGCGTGCCGGGCATCCGGTGTATTTCGTCATCTTCTTCCAGGATCCCGAGCCGGGCCAGACGCTGCTCGACGTCTGCAGCGCGGAGCAGCAGTTCGTGAAGAAGGTGCGGGCGCTGCATCCACGCAGCCCCAAGCCCGCCATCATCGGCAATTGCCAGGGCGGATGGGCGGCGATGATGCTGGCTGCCTCGGACCCCGACGACACCGGGCCGATCGTCATCAACGGCGCGCCGATGTCCTATTGGAGCGGTGCCTGGAACGAGGGCGAGGGCGACAATCCGATGCGCTATGCGGGGGGCATCCTGGGCGGCTCCTGGGCGGCGTCGCTGGCGGCCGACCTCGGCAACGGCAAGTTCGACGGCGCCTACCTGGTGCAGAACTTCGAGAACCTGAATCCGGCCAACAGCCTGTGGGACAAGTACTACCACCTGTTCGACCAGGCCGACACCGAGCCGCCGCGCTTCCTGGACTTCGAGCGCTGGTGGGGCGGCTACTACCTGATGAACCGCGAGGAGATCGAGTGGATCACCCGCAATCTCTTCGTCGGCAACAAGCTCTGGTCCGGCGACGTCAAGGCCGCCGGCGGCAAGGCCTTCGACCTGCGCGACATCCAGGCGCCGATCGTGCTGTTCGCGTCGATGGGCGACAACATCACGCCGCCGGAGCAGGCCTTCAACTGGGTGGCCGACGTCTACGGCAGCACGGCCGAGATCAAGGCCCGCGGCCAGGTCATCGTCGGGCTCCTGCACGAGAGCATCGGGCACCTGGGCATCTTCGTCTCCGGCACCGTGGCCAGGAAGGAGCACGCCCAGATCGTCTCGGTGCTCGACAGCATCGAGATGCTGCCGCCGGGGCTCTATGGCATGGCGATCACCGAGCGCAAGGGTACGCGCGGCGAACCCGCCTACGACGTGGAGTTCCGCGAGCATCGGCTGGAAGACATCACGGCCCATCTCAACCGCTTCGCGCGCGCCGACGAAAAACCCTTCGAGGCGGTGGCGGCCATCTCGGACTTCAACCAGCGGGCCTATGAGCTGTTCGCGCGGCCGCTGGTGCAGTCGATGTCGAACGACTACACGGCGGAGCTCCAGCGGGCGTTCCATCCCTTGCGCTTCCAGAACTGGTCGGTCTCGCGCCTCAATCCGTGGCTGTCGTGGATCGCGCCCGCCGCCGAGGCGGTCCGGTCGGATCGCCAGGCCGTGGCCGCCGACCATCCGCTGCGCCAGGGCGAGAAGCTGGGCGCCGAGCTGATGAGCGCTTCGCTCGACCTGTACCGCGCGCTGCGCGATGCGGCGACCGAAGCCCAGTTCTTCTCGATCTACGCCAACATGCTGTCGCTGCAGGTCGCCGGCGAGGCGAAAGGGAAGGCGGCGCCCGGAACGGTCGAGGTCCGCGATCTGCCGCAGGTCAGGGACGCGCTCGCCGCGATCGAACAGGGGGGCTATGTCGAAGCGCTCGCGCGCGTGGCCTTCCTGACCGCGCGCAACGACGGCGAGGCGCTGCCGCTGTCGCGGCTCGAGATGCGGCAGGAACTGGTCGGCGCCTATGCGGACTTCCTGCCGGACGTCTCGCCGCATCAATGGCGCACCATCCGCGGCGTGCAGGAGATCATCGCGCGCTGCGATCCGGACCAGGCCGTGGCGACATTGCCCGCGCTGCTGGCGGACCCCGCCGACCGCGAGCGCCTGCTGACGCTGGTGGACAAGTTGACGGTCGACCGCCGGGTGCTCGCGGCCGGGCCGACCGCCGAGCAGGCGGCGATGGTGGCCCGCATCCGGGCCACCCTGGGCGACGCGCAACGCAAGAGGACTCGGCCGGCGCTTGTGGCTCGCGCCGAGGCCGGGCCGGCGCGCCGGACGCCGGCACGAAAGAAGAAGGTCGCGTGATGAGCACCGCAGTGCGCGGCACGGAGGCCACCCAATGAGCGCGAAGCACGAGAAGTACCAGCGCCTGATCGACGCCTGCCAGGGCATGCCCCCGACGCCGACGGCCGTCGTGCATCCGTGCGACCAGAGCTCGCTCGAAGGACTGCACGAGGCCGCGAAGCTGGGATTGATCGCGCCGATCCTGGTCGGGCCGCGGGCACGCATCGAGGCCCTGGCCAAGTCGCTCGGCGTGGACATCTCCGGTTATCCCATCGTCGATGCCCCCTACAGCAAGGCGGCGGCGGAAGCGGCGGTCCAGCTGGTGCGCGAGGGCAAGGCCGAGGCGCTGATGAAGGGCAGCCTGCACACCGACGAACTGATGGGCGCCGTGGTGAAGCGCGATGGCGGCCTGCGCACCGCGCGCCGCATCAGCCACTGCTTCGTGATGGACGTGCCCAGCTACGAGCAGGCCCTGATCATCACCGACGCCGCCATCAGCATCGCGCCGACGCTCGAGGACAAGGTCGACATCGTGCAGAACGCGATCGACTTGGCGCATGCCTTGCAGTTCGAGGACGTGCGGGTGGCCATTCTCTCGGCGATGGAGACGGTCAATCCCAAGGTGCCTTCGACCGTCGAGGCCGCCGCCCTGTGCAAGATGGTGGACCGGCACCAGATCACCGGCGCGGTGGTCGACGGCCCGTTGGCGCTCGACAATGCGATCAACCTGGAGGCCGCGAAGATCAAGCAGATCGATTCGCCCGTCGCCGGACGCGCCAACGTGCTGGTGGTGCCGGACCTCGAAGCCGGCAACATGCTGGCCAAGAGCCTGTCCTTCCTGGCCGGTGCCGATGCGGCAGGCATCGTGCTCGGCGCCCGGGTGCCGATCATCCTGACCAGCCGGGCCGACTCGCTCATTGCGCGGCTGGCGTCCTGCGCGGTCGCGGCGATGGTCGCCAAGGCCCGCCGCGAGAGCACCGTGGTGATGGGATGAGGCCATGACCGACGTCATCCTGGTGCTGAACGCGGGCTCGTCGAGCATCAAGTTCAGCGCCTTCGCGATGCGGGGCCAGGCGCTCGATCTGGTCCTGCGCGGCCAGGTCGAGGGGCTCTTCACCGCGCCGCGTTTCGCGGCCGTGGACGGCCAAGGCGCGGAGGTCGGCGCCAAGGCGTGGGGCGAGGGGGTCGAGCTGGGGCATGCGGGCGCCATCGGCCACCTGGCGACCTTCCTGCGGGAACACCGCGAAGGCTACGAGCTGGCCGCCGTCGGCCACCGCGTCGTCCATGGCGGACTGGGGTTCTCGCAGGCGACACGGGTCACGCCAGAGGTGGTCTCGGCGCTCCAGACGCTCATTCCGCTGGCCCCCCTGCACCAGCCGCACAACCTCGAGGCCATCGAGGTGGTCGCGAAGCAGCGGCCGGACCTGCCCCAGGTGGCCTGCTTCGACACGGCCTTCCATCGCGCGCAACCCGAGGTGGCCCAGGCCTTTGCGCTGCCCTCCGCGATCACCGCCCTCGGCGTGCGGCGCTACGGCTTCCACGGCCTGTCCTACGAGTACATCGCCAGCGTGCTGCCGCAGTTCGATCCGAAGGCGGCGGCGGGCCGGACGATCGTCGCGCACCTCGGCAACGGCGCCAGCATGTGCGCGATGTCCGCCGGCCGCAGCCTCGCCAGCACCATGGGATTCACTGCGGTCGACGGATTGCCGATGGGCACGCGCAGCGGCAATCTGGATCCGGGCGTGATCCTCTACCTGCTGGACGAAATGCGGATGGATGCGCGCGCGGTCGAGGAGCTGATCTACAAGAAGTCCGGGCTGCTGGGCGTCTCCGGCCTGTCGAGCGACATGCGGGTGCTGCTGGCCAGCGACGACGCCCGCGCCCGCTTCGCCATCGATCTCTATGCCTACCGGATCGGGCGCGAACTCGGATCCCTGGCTGCCGCGACGCAGGGCATCGACGCGCTGGTGTTCACCGCCGGGATCGGCGAGCACGCAGCGGCGCTGCGCGAGCGCGTCTGCCGCGACGCGGCCTGGCTCGGCGTCGAGCTCGATGCGCAAGCCAACCGGTCCGACGGGCCGCGCATCAGCACGACGTCGAGCAAGGTCTCGGCATGGGTGATCCCCACCAACGAGGAGTGGATGATCGCCCGACATACCCACCATGTGATCGCTTCAGGGAGTGACGATGACCATTGAATTGCCACGCCCGCTGCTCAAGGGCGCCAAGGTGCTGGTCTGCGGGATCGCCAACGAGCACTCGATCGCCTACGGCTGCGCAGCGGCCTTCCGCGAGCTGGGCGCCGATCTGGCCATCACCTACGCCGGCGAGAAGGCGAGGGTCCATGTCGAGCCGCTGGCGACCGCCCTCGAGGCGCCGATCCTGATGCCGCTGGACGTCTCCAAGGCCGGCGAGCTGGAAGCGCTGTTCCAGCGGATCGAGAGTGAATGGGGCCGGCTCGACGTGGTGGTGCACTCGATCGCATGGGCACCGAAGGAGGACCTGCAAGGGGGCCTGCTGCAATGCTCCGCCGAGGGCTTCGCCCAGGCGATGGACGTCTCGTGCCATTCCTTCGTGCGGATGGCCCGGCTGGCCGCCCCCCTGATGAAGGACGGCGGCACGATGTTCACGATGTCCTACCACGGCGCCAACAAGGTGGTCCCCAACTACAACGTGATGGGGCCGGTCAAGGCCGCCCTCGAGGCGTCGGCCCGCTACCTGGCCTACGAGCTCGGCCCCCAGGGCATCCGGGTGCACGCGATCTCCCCCGGTCCGCTCAAGACCCGGGCGGCCGGCGGGCTCAAGGACTTCGACCTGTTGCTCACCGAAGCGGCGCAGCGCGCTCCGCTCGGCGAGCTGGTCGACATCATGGATGTCGGCTTCACCTGCGCGTTCCTTGCGACGCCTTACGCGCGGCGGCTCTCGGGTGAAACGCTGTACGTCGACGGCGGCGTTCACATCATGGCGTAGCAAATTCAGCTTCCAAGGAGATTCGAGATGGCACGGCTGTTGTTGGGAAATATCGAAAGCGACACCACCGACGAGGAGGTCAAGGCCTTCCTGGTGAAGTACGGGTTTCCGGCCTTCGACGAAATCCAGCATGTCCCGGGCGACGGCTCGCGGCCTGCGGTGGTGCTGACCTTCCGCGATGTGCATCCGGATGGCCTGCGCAAGCTCAAGGAAAGGATCCACGACATGTACTGGAGGAAGGGCCGGATCAATGCGCAGATCCTGAGCGACGACTTCGCCTGACCACGCTGGAGAAACGCGCCATGGGACTCATCGGCCGCCTGTTCGGCGACAAGGAAAAGCACGCGCCGCGGGACGAGGAAGTCGAACGCATGATCGCTCGCGTCATCGACCTGAGCCCGCGGCTGCGATTGGCGCAAGGCCATGAAGAGCGATTGAGGTCGGCGATCGCCCAGGCGGCGGAACACCTGCGCGAACTGGTGGCCGGATTTCCTTCGCCGCATGCGTTGAGCCCGGCAAGCTGGGGCTCCGACTCTTATATTCGCGCGTTTTTCGGCGCTGCGGACGATGTCGGACCCACACTCGGCCGCTCGACGGAACTGGCCAGCTTGCTCGATCAGCAGCCGGGCCTTTCGGAGGCCTATGCCGTGCTCGGGATGGCGATGAACGAACGCCGCACGCTGGGCGTTGCGCAGGAAGGCGATGTCATGCGCTCGGATGTCGCGCAGACCACAGTAAGCTTCAGCGATCACCAGATCAGGATCTGCGGCGCGACGGAGGCCGAGCTCAGGCAGGAGATCCGGCGCCGGATGGTCGACCAGCTGGCGATCGAGGCGCTGGCCGGGATCGCCGCGGACACCGTCCGTCGTGACGACCTGGAGCAGGAGCGCGCGCTGGTCGCGGCCCGGTTGCGGCTGCTGGGGCGGCAAGGGGTCGGCATGCAATCGGTGCTCGGCGGCGACGCCGAGGTTGATGCCGGCGAATTGGCGCGCCTGCGCGCGCAGCGTGAGGAGAACGACCAGGCGCTCAAGAGCCTGGGCTCGCGTGCCGAGGCGCTGGACCGCCAGCTCGACCGCATGTGCGAGGTGTTCGCGGACGCCCGGAACCTGATTCGCGTCACCCCGAGAACCCTGCGCCTGAGCCGGATGAACGTCGTTCTCCCGGCGCAGGGCACGGAGGATGGCCACACGCTCGATCTGGAGATCGCCCGGGTCCCGGGCGACCCGCCGAGCGAGCGCGCGTTCGCGCTGGTACGGGTGGCCAGGGTCGACGTACCGAAGCCCCGGAACCTGCTGGACGAAGCCGCGAGGCTGCTGTGAGTTGAAACAACCGATGGAGGCAATCATGTCGAAGACCGAGAAGAAGGAACACCAGGGAAAGACCGCCCACAAGGACGACGCCCATGAACCGGCCCCGCAAGCGAGCGAAGACGACGCCAAGACCTCGGCGCACAAGCCGCTGTCGAGAAAGGAATACGACAAGGAGATGCGGGCGCTCCATGTCGAGCTGGTCAAGCTGCAGCAGTGGGTGCAGCACGCCGGGCTCAAGGTCTGCGTGCTCTTCGAGGGGCGCGACGGTGCGGGCAAGGGGGGCACGATCAAGGCGATCACCGAGCGCGTCAGCCCGCGGGTGTTTCGCGTCCTCGCGCTGCCGGCCCCGACGGAGCGCGAGAAGTCCCAGATCTATCTGCAGCGCTATATTCCCCATCTGCCGGCCGCGGGCGAGGTCGTGATCTTCGACCGCAGCTGGTACAACCGCGCCGGCGTCGAGCGCGTCATGGGGTTCTGCACCGATGCCCAGGCCAAGGCCTTCCTCGCCGCGACGCCCCTGGTGGAGCGGGCGATCATCGATTCCGGCGTGATCCTGCTGAAATACTGGCTCGAGGTCAGCCCCGAGGAGCAGACCCGCCGGCTGGAGGCCCGCATCGAGGACGGGCGCAAGGTCTGGAAGCTGACGCCGATGGACCTCAAGTCCTACAGCCGCTGGTACGACTACTCGCGCGCCCGCGACGAGATGTTCAAGGCCACCGACCTGCCGACGGCGCCGTGGTTCATCGTGCGCTCCGACGACAAGAAGCGCGCGCGCCTGAACCTGATCAAGCACCTGCTGGCGCACGTGCCCTATCAATCCGTGCCGCGCGAGAAGGTCAAGCTGCCGAAACGGCAGGGGCGCAGCGACTACCAGGAACTGGATCATCCGTTCCGCTACGTCMCCGAGGTCTTCTAGCCATGGACGACCCGGCGGACTCCCCGTTGGCCCCGGCTCTTCCGGCGACCGTGCTGCTGCGCGATGGCCGCCGGGTGAGCGTGCGCGAGATCCTTCCCGGGGACAAGGAGGGACTGCAGGCCGCCTTCGAGCGCATGTCGCCGGACTCGCGCTACACGCGCTTCATGGCGACGATGCGGGAGATCCCGGACACCCTGCTCGAGGCGGCGACGCACCCGCGGCCGGACCGGGAGTTCGCGCTGGTCGCGGTCGCGGGAGAGGGCCCCGGCGAAGCCATCATCGGCGGGGCGCGCTATGCCTCGGAGCGCGGCAGCGACAACTGCGAGTTCGCCATCGCGATTGTCGACGGCTGGCAAGGCCAGGGCCTGGCGCCGCGGCTCATGGAGACGCTGATGGCAGCGGCCGAGGCGCATGGATTCCGGTCCATGGAGGGCTATGTCCTGTCGGCCAACGCGCCCATGCGCGGGCTCGCCAAGCGCCTCGGCTTCCATGAATCGCAGTGTCCCGGCGACGCCACCGTGCGGGTGGTGAGGCGCGCTCTCGGCCCGGGCCATTGAGCGCGCTCAGGCATCTGCCTGTCCCGGCTCCGGAGCCTCGTCTTCCCAGTCTTCCCAATCGACCGGGTGGCTGCGCAGGTAGCCCCGCACGGCTTCGCCGAGCGTCGGGTAGAAACGCTCGGCGCCCAGGCGCGCGAAGAGGCCGAAGCGCTTGAGCTTGTCCTTCACCGGATCCTTCATTTCGGCGAAATTCAGCTCGATGCCCTCGGCGAGCAGTGTGTCGTCGAGTTCCGCGAGGATGTCGGCGGCGGTCACGTCGACGCTCGTCACCGGTTCGGCCGCGACCACGATCCGGCGCACCGGCGTGGGTGCGCTCGCCACCGCCGCCAGCACCTGGTCGCGGAAGAACTCCGCATTCGCGAAGAAGAGGGGCGCATCCCAGCGGAACAGCACCAGGCCCGGAATGCGGCTGGCCTCGGGGTAGCGCTCGATGTCGTGATAGCCCTTGATGCGGTCGACCCGTCCGAGCACGGCGGAATGGGGACGCCAGCCGTCCCAGAGGAATTCGATCACCGCGATGACGACCGCGATGCCGATGCCGGGGATCGCACCGAACAGCGCGACGCCGGCGAGGCAGACCATCGAGAGCCAGAACTCCCACTGCTGGATGCGATAGATGCGGCGCAGGTCGGCGACCTCGATGAGGCCGATGGCCGCCGCGATGACCACGGCCGCGAGCGCCGCGCTGGGCAGGTCGCGCAGCAGGTTCGGCGCCACCAGCAGCAGCGCCGTGATGGCCAGGGCGCCGACCACACCGGTGAGCTGCGTGCGCGCGCCGGCGGCCTCGGCCACCGGGGTGCGCGATGCGCTGCTGCTGATCGGCATGCCCTGGAAGAACCCGGCGGCGAGATTGGCGGCGCCGAGGCCGATCATTTCCTGGTTCGGGGCGGGCGGCGTGCCCATCCTCGCGGCGTACACGCGCGCCAGCACGCTGGTGTCGGCGAAGGACACCAGCGCCACGGCCAGGCCGCCGAGCAGCACCGGCGTGATGTCGGCCACGCCGATGACCGGCAGGCGGGGTGCCGGCAGGCCCTGGGGCAGGGCGCCCAGCACCGAGATGCCGGCGCGTGCGGCGAGGTCGAACGCATGGGTGGCCACCGTGGCCACCACGACCGCGAGCAGCACGGCCGGGACCCGCGGCAGCCGCGACAGGGCAAGAATGGCCGCGAGCGTTGCGGCTCCGATCGCGAGCGCGGTCGAATTCGGCTTGCCGGCCAGCAGGCCCTGGGCAAAGGCCCAGAGCTGGCGATGCGGGCCTTCGGCGTCGACCGAAAACCCGAACAGCTTCGGCATCTGGCTCACGATCACCGTGAGCGCGATCCCGTTCATGTAGCCATAGCGGATCGGCTTCGAGAGCAGCTCGGTCACGAAGCCGAGCTTGGCGAGGCCGGCGCAGATGCAGACCACGCCGGAGACGATGGCCATGGCGCTCGCGAGGGCGATGGCACGCAGGGGATCGCCCGCGGACAGCGGCGCCACGACCGCCAGGATCAGGGCCGCGAGTGCCGAGTCGGGGCCCAGCACGAGGATCCGGCTGGGCCCGAACAGCGCGTAGGCCAGCAGCGGAACGATGGTCGCGTAGAGGCCGTAGATGCCGCCGACGCCCGATGCCTCGGCATAGGCGATGCCGACCGGCACCAGCATCGTGGTCAGGACCAGGCCGGCTACGAGGTCATGCCGCAGCCAGGTGAGTTCGTAGGAACGCAGCGTCCGCCAGCCCGGCAGCCAGCGCAGCGGGGACGGGCCCTCGCTGTCCCGGGGAGTGTGGTTCACGGCGGATCCCCGAGATGTCCGGCGGCGGCAGCCAGGCGCAACTCAGCTTCCGGGCACGATCGCCTTGCGCCAGCCCGGATCCGGATCGAAGCGGGTCAAGGCGCGCGCGGCGGCGTCGCTGCCCGGCCCCAGGTCCTTCTCGTAGACGATGCCGTCGTGGCTGACCAGGAAGCTCATCACGCCCGTCTCGCCGTAGCGCACGGGCCATGCGACGAGCGCGAAGCCGCCCCGCATCCGGCCGCCGATCACGTAGTCGTAGGCGCCGCCCGGTGCGTCCTTGCCCTGGGCCTTGAGGATCTTGAAGTGGTAGCCGTGGTAGCCCTCGCCGGCCGTGCGGGGGGCATACAGCGGCCCGAGCGGGCTCTCGTCCTGCCCGGCGGCGTCGGGCCAGTACAGGCCATCGTGCTTGCCGGGTGAACTGGCGAATTTCTGTGCGTACTCGAGCACGCCGTTGCCGTCCCGGTCCTTCTGCGCGTATTCCTTCTGGGCATCGAAGTAGGCCAGCGCCGCCTGCATGGCGGCGAGCTCGTTGCGGCCGATGCGCCGGCTGCGCATGGCGTCGGCGCCCGCTCGCGGATCGAAGCGCCAGCCGGCGGCGCTCTTGACGATCGGCACCGGCAAGGTCCAGTCGCCTTCGCCGGCCGCAAGCACAGCCTTGCCCGGATTCTCGAGAATGACCTGGTGCCGCTTGGCCCAGGCGCCGAGAAAGGTGTAGACGTCTTCCGCGTCGATGCCGGCTGGCGGAACGAAGCGCCGCCAGTCGGGCCCGAGCACCGTGCCCAGGGCGGCGTTATCGACGCGCGAAACGGCATCGACGAAGGCTTGCGCGGCCGCCTCCGGTGTCGGATAGGCGCGCTGCGCGAACGAAGATCCCGAGGCGAGCGAGAGCGTGATGGCCACGGCCGCCGCGAAGCGCTTGAAGGTGAAGGGGTTCAGGAGCGAAGTCCCGAAGCGCTGGAGTGGTGTCGATTGCGCCATGTATGTCTCCTGTCAGCGGCCACGGCCGCCGCCGCCCCC
>NZ_JBFUCJ010000103.1:0-27378 GCF_056405295.1 Variovorax sp. P1_H2
GCGCTGTCCGGCCCGGCGACCAGGGTGTAGCCGTCGGGCGCCGCATTGGCCGCCTTGGCCACGCCGATGGCGCCGCCCGCGCCGGTCACGTTCTCGATCACGACCGATTGCTTGAGGCGCTCGCCCAGCTTGGTGGCGACCAGGCGGGCGCTGTAGTCCACGCTGCCGCCCGCCGAATAGGGGACGATCAGCGTGATCGGCTTGGCAGCGGGCCAGGACGGCGGCTGTGCCAGGGCGGCGCCGGGCAGCGCGGCCAGCAGCACGGAGGCGAGGAACAGGGGCTTGACGAGGGGATTCTTCATGGGGTCGCCGAGGAGGAGGCTTGGGAAAGGCCGGCACGCAGGGCGTCGAATTCGGCGCTCCATGCGCTGCGCCAGTGGCGACGCTGCGCGTCGTCGATCCAGGCGCCGTCGAGTCCGTTGTGCATGAAGCCGCGCAGGTCGTCGAGATCGAAGCCGAAGTCGCGAACCATCATCAGCCAGGCCCCGGTGGGCGTGACCTTGTGAAGGGTCGGGTCGTCGGTGTTGGGGTGGATCCGCAGGCCCAGGCCAGGCATGCGGCGGATCGGGTGGTCGAGCGCCCAGCGCTCCGGCGGCAAGGTGCGCAAGTAGTAGGAGTTGGTCGGCACGACCGTGAAGACCACGCCGCGCTCGGCGCATTCGCGTGCGAACTCCGGCCGGTCGACCACGGTGTAGCCGTGGTCGATGCGGTCGACCTTCAGCAGGTCGAGCGCCGTGCGCACGTTGCTCCAAGGCATGCCGAACTCGCCGGCGTGGGCCGTGGTCTTGAGGCCGGCGCGCCGGGCGTCGCGGTAGGCCTCGTGGAAGAGTTCGGGCGGCCGGTCGACCTCGCGGTAGTCGATGCCGATGCCGATCACCTCCTCGCATCGGTTCCCGGTCACCCATTGCACCATCTCGACGGCCGCGTCGGGGCTGGCCTCGCGGTCGATCGCGGCGATCAGCCGGCCGACGATGCCGAACTCCCGCTGCGCGTCGTGGATGGCGTTGACGATCGCATCCTGCGCCTTGCGGTAGCCGATGCCCGAGGCGTGCACGGTGCCCGTCGGGTTCCAGAAGAACTCGCTGTAGCGGACCTGGTGCGAGGCGGCGTCCTGCAGGTATTCGAAGGCGATCCGGTGCAGGTCGTCGGCACTGCGCACCAGTTGCGCATCGAGCGCGCGCAGCACCCGCAGCACCCCGACCGGCTTCTCGCCGCGGGTGTAGAAGCCCTCGATCTCGTCGTTGCCCAGCGGCGAGCCGGCGCGGCGGTTCAGGTCCGCGAAGGTGGCGTGCCGGACCGTGCCGAACAGGTGGCAGTGCAGCTCGACCTTCGGGATCGCTCGCAGGAAGGCTTCGAGGGTGACCGGGGTGGTTGTATCGGCGGTATCGGCGGTGCGCATGCCGGCCAGTCTAGGGAGGGCCTTGAAATAAGGAAAATTTTGAATTTCTATAATTTCATTCATTCAATCTATTTCCGGGTCGATGCCCTCCTTGCCCCTTCGTGCGTTGACGCTGCGCCAGCTCCAGTGCTTCTCGGTGCTGGTGCAGGAAGGCCAGTTCGGGCGCGCCGCGCGTCGGCTGTCGATCACCCAGCCGGCGCTGAGCAATGCGATCAAGCAGATGGAGAAGCTGCTGGGGGCCGAACTGCTGAGCCGCTCGACGCATCGGCTCGCGCTCACGCCGGTCGGCGCCGAGGTGCTCGCGCGCACCGACTACCTGGTCAACACCTTCGAGGTCGCGTTGCGCGACATCGAGAGCACGGTGCAGCGCGGACGGGCCTTCGTGCGCATCGGCGTGATCCCTTCGGCCAGCGCCCGCGTCGCGGCGGCGGTGGCCGCTTTCATCGCTGGCGACGCGCCGCGCGGCGTCGAGTTCGCCTGGCGCGACGCCCCCTCGAACACGCTGCTGGCCGAAGTGCGCAGTGGCCAGCTCGACCTGGCCGTGGCGGCGATCACCGAGCCGCCGGGCGGGTTGGCTTGCGTCGACTTGTTCCGCGATCCCCTGGTGCTGGTGGTGCGGCGCGACCACCCGCTGGCCGCGGCGGGCGGCGCGGACTGGGAGGCGATCGGCGATGAACGCCTGGTGCTGTTCGAGAGCGGCAGCATGCCGGCCCTCGGGGATCCGGCCCGCGCCCAGTTCGCGCAGGGCGCGGAGCCCTACCGTGTGAGCTACTCGGAAACGCTCTACGCCCTGGTGCGCGGCGGGCTGGCGCTCGGGCTGATGCCGCAGCTCTACACGTCGTCGCTGCGCGACGACGACCTGGTCGTGCTGCCGCTGGCCAGGCCCCACATCGAGCGCCGCATCGTGCTGGTCTACCTGCCCGGGCCGATGCGCAACGTGGTGTCGCAGGCGCTGATCGCGCATCTGCGGCAGGCGCTGGTGCCGCCTGGCGGCTAGCTGGTGCCGCCTAGGCGGATGCGGTCATCTTCGAAGCTGCCTGCGGGCGATCAGGCACCTTCGCCGAAATCCAGCAGCACTTTGCAGCTGTATCGCGGATTGCGTTCAGCGATGTCGAAGGCCCCGGCCACGTCACGGAAATCAACCTTGTGGCTGATGATGCGGCCGGGGTCGACCAGCCCGCGCTGGATCCAGTCGATCACGGTTGGAAACATGGCGCAGTTCAGGCGCGATGCGTACAGCGTCAGTTCCTTCTTGGTCAGTTCCTGTTGCGGGATGGCGGAGGGTGTCGCGGAAAAGCCAAGCACGCCGATCCGGCCGGCCGGCGCCGCGATGCGCACGGCCTCTTCGAGGATCGAAGGATGGCATACGGCGTCATAGATCAGCGTCGGCCCGCCTTTGACGCCCCGCCTGGACAGGGCATCCGCAAGAGGTTCGCGCGACGTGTTGATGATCTCATCATCCGCCGCACCGCAGGCGAGCGCCAGCGCCAGCCGCTCGTCAAAGTGATCGGTGATGAAGGCGCGGATGCCGTAGACGCGCTTGAGCACTTGCATCAGGTTGAGCCCGACCGGCCCGGCGCCATAGATCAGGGCGACGTCGGTCGCAATGACACCGGTGCGGTGGGTCACGTTGGCTGCGACCGCGAAGGGTTCGATCACCGAGGCGCTGGCATGCGCCAGGTCCTTTGGCACGACGTAGGCGTTCTTTTCGGGCGCGCAGACGTATTGGCTGAAACCGCCATCGCGATGCACACCGATGACCTGCAGGCGGCTGCAGACGTTCTGGCGTCCGATCCGGCAGGCATGGCATTGGCCGCAACTGATGACCGGATCAACCACCACCGTCTCGCCGATGCGCGACGCACTCACGCCCGCCCCCACCGATTCGATGCGGCCGACGAACTCGTGGCCGATGATTCTGGGATACGAGACGAACGGATTGTGACCGTGGAAGATGTGCAGGTCGGAGCCGCAGATGCCCGCGAAGCGCACGCGCACGCGCACCTCGCCGGCCGCGGGTTCGGGCATGGGCCGTTCGACGACGGCCATGCTGTTGGGTTGATCGACAACGACGCTGAGCATGATGGATTCCTTGTGTTTCGTACGCTGTTTCGAAGGCCCGGTGCGGGCGGCTACCAGTTCCACATCGAGCCGTCACGCAGCCGTGCGACCGGCAGATAGGCTCGCTCGTACGGGTATTTCGCTGCGAGCTCTTCGTCGATGTCGACGCCGAGGCCCGGCACCTCGTCCATGACCAGGTAGCCGTCCTCGTAGCGGTAGTTGTGCGGGAACACCTCGTCGGTCAGCGGCGTATGCGGCATCAGCTCCTGGATACCGAAGTTGGGCACCCACAGGCCGAAGTTCACGGCCGCGGCCATGCACACCGGGGACAGGTCGGTGGCGCCATGGAAGCCGGTGCGCACCTGGTACATCGCCGCGAAGTCGGCGATGCGACGCACGTGCGTGATGCCGCCCGCATGCGTGATGGTGCAACGGATGTAGTCGATCAACTGTTCGCTGATGAGGTCCTTGCAGTCCCAGATCGAGTTGAAGACCTCGCCGATCGCCAGCGGCGTGGTCGTGTGCTGCCGGATCAGGCGAAAGGCTTCCTGGTTCTCGGCCGGCGTCGCGTCCTCGATCCAGAAAAGGCTGTAGGGCTCGAGTTCCTTGCCGAGGCGGCCCGCCTCGATCGGCGTCAGGCGGTGGTGCGCGTCGTGCAGCAGATGCGTGTCGAAGCCGACCGCCTCGCGCACCTTGCGGAACAGTTCCGGCGTATGGCGCAGGTAGAGCGATGTGTCCCAGGGTTCTTCGGGTGGCAGACCTTTTTCGGCCGGCTCGTAGAAGCCCTTGGTCTTGCCGACCCCATAGGTCTTCTCGAGCCCGGGCACGCCGGACTGCACGCGGATGGCCTTGAAGCCTTCCTCCTTGTGTTTCTGGACCGCCTCGATGGCCTCGGCATGGTCGCGGCCGTTGGCGTGGCCGTAGACCATGAGGCCATCGCGGCTCTTGCCGCCCAGCAGCTGGTACACCGGCATGCCGGCCAGTTTTCCCTTGATGTCCCAGAGCGCCATGTCGATGGCAGCGATGGCGGTCATCGTCACCGGCCCTCGCCGCCAGTAGGCGCCACGGTAGAGGTACTGCCAGATGTCCTCGATGTTGCGCGGATCGCGGCCGATCAGGCAGGGGAACACGTGTTCGTCGAGATAGGCCTTGACCGCCAACTCGCGGCCGTTGAGCGTGGCGTCGCCCAGCCCGACCACCCCTTCATCGGTGACCATCTTGACGGTGACGAAGTTGCGGCCCGGGCAGGTGACGATGGTCTGGATGCGTTCGATCTTCAATTCATTCTCCAGGTAGGAAGTGCGGTGATGCAAGGGCGACGGCCGGCCGACATCCGGTCCGAAATGAGCGCAGGATCCGAGCGGCGCGGGCCTACAAGAACCCGACCGAGAACCACGGCACGAATACGAGCAGCAGGAGTGCGATGAACAGCGCCGCCATATGGGGCCACACGCGCGGCATGGCGATGTCGGGCGACACGCGTCCGATGGCGCAGGCCGCATAGAAGCCGACACCGAACGGAGGAGCGAACAGCCCGAGCCCCATCGCGAAGATCACGACCATCGCGTAGTGCACCTCGTTGACGCCGACGAGTTTGGCGATCGGAAACAGCAGCGGTCCGAACAGCACGATCGCGGGGATGCCTTCGAGCAGGCTGCCCAGCACCACGAACGCGAGAGCGGACACCAGCAGAAAGCCCATCTTGCCGCCCGGCACCGCAGTCATGATCTTGACCAGGTCCTGCGCGAAGCCCGACTGCGTCAGCGCCCATGCCATCGCGGTGGCGCAGCCCACGATCAGCAGGATCGCGCCCGACAGCGATGCCGTGTCGAGCAGCATCGGATAGATGCGGCGCCAGTCGAACTGCCGGTAGATGAACAGGCCCGCCAGCACGGTATAGAAGATGCCGATGGTCGAGACTTCGGTGGCCGTCGCGACGCCCTCGACCACCGCGGTGCGAATGATGACCGGCAGCGCGAGCGCGGGCAGCGCCACCAGCAGCAGCTTGCCGATCTGCCGGCGCGATGCCTTGGTGACGCCGGACATGTCTTCCCGGCGCGTTTGCCACCAGACCACGATTGCCATCAGCACCAGGCCGACCACCGCCGGCATCAGCCCGCCGACGAACAGCGAGGTGATCGACACCCCCGTCACTGAGCCGACCGTGATCAACACGATGCTCGGCGGGATGGTTTCCGACATCGCGCCCGAGGCCGACAGCAGACCGATCAGATCGCCGTCCTTGCTGCCGCGCTTCTTCATTTCGGGAAACAGCGCAGGGGCCACCGCCGCCATGTCGGCAGCCTTGGCACCCGAGATCCCCGACACGATGTACATCGCGCCGAGCAGCACGTATTGCAATCCGCCGCGCACATGGCCGATCAGGCTCACGAGGAAGTTGATCATCGCGCGGGCCAGGCCGGTCATCTCGATCAGCGAGCCCAGGAAGACGAAGAGCGGTACAGCCAGGAGGATCAGGTGCGACATGCCTTCCTGCATGCGGTTGGGCATGATCGACATCGGCGTGGTGGTCGAGAACGCCAGGTACGACATCGTCGCCAGGCCGAAGGCGAACGCGATGGGTACGCCGATCACGATGCAGCCGACGAGCATCAGCAGGAAGAAGATGACCAGGTTGACGTTGCCCAGGCTCGCCAGCGTCGGCGACAGAAGCCAGAGGGCCGCGCCGCCCAGCGCCACCGCGCCACCGGTGAGCGCGATCTGCTTCCAGCTCGCCTGCTCGACGAGCCGCGTCACGGCAGTCACCAGCATCAGCACGGCGCCGGCGAACACGGCGCCTGCGCGCCATCCCTCGCTGATGCCGAGCACCGGCGTGGAGACCTCGATCTCTTCGTGCCAATGCTCCCAGGCCGGGCCGGCCAGCATGACCAGGAACGCGACCACCAGGCACATGCCGAGTGCGTCGAGCCAGGCGCGCCTTTCAGGGGGCAGGTCCTTGACGAAGGTGGTCAGGTGCATGTGGGCGGTACGGCGCAGTGCGATGCTCGAACCGAGCATCGCCAGCCACAGGAACAGGATGCTGGCGAGTTCGTCGGTCCAGGTGATCGGCTCGTGCAAGGCGTAGCGCGCGAACGCGCCGCCACCGAGGATGAGAACCTCGGCCACCACGATGGCAGCGGCGGGAACCTCGGTCACCCAGGCCAGCAAGCGGTCGAACCAGCGTGAAGTGGCAGGCGGGGCAATATCGAGCGGGTCGACGGTGGACTGCATGGCGCGCTCCTGATCGGTCTGTCTGCTCGCAGTCGTCAGGCGAGCTTGCCCGAGTACTTCTCGAGCTTGGCCCAGGCCTCGTCGCCGTACTTGCCCTTCCATTCGGTATAGAAGCCCGCGCTCTTGAGCATGTCGCGGAAGGGCGCCGGATCCGGCTTGTTGAACGTCACGCCCAGCTTGGTCAGCTGGGCCTGCGCGTCGGCGTTGAGCCTGGCGATGTCCTCGCGCTGCTTGAGGGCGGCAGCGTTGAGGTTCTTCGACAGCGACTCCTGGACCTCCTTGGGCAGCGCTTGCAGCTTCTTCGCGTTGCCGAAGATGAAGTGGCCGTCCCAGGTATGGGCCGTGAGCGAGCAGTACTTCTGCACCTCGTACAGCTTGGCGCTCTGGATGAGAGCGAGCGGGTTTTCCTGCCCATCGACGACCTTGGTCTGCAGCGACGAGTACAGCTCGCCGAACGGGATGGCGGTGGGCGATGCGCCCAGCGCCTTGAACATCGAGATCCACAGCGGGATGCCCGGCACACGGATCTTGAATCCCTTCAGGTCCGCAGGCGTGACGATGGCCTTGCTGGCCGATGTGATGTTGCGATATCCGTTGTCCAGACACTTGTCGTACGCGTACAGGTTGACCTTGGCCAGTGCGGCTCGCACGTACGCGCCCAGATCGCCGTCCATCGCGGCCCACACCACGTCATAGTCCTTGAACGCGAAGGCCACGCCATTGATGCCGGCGGTCGGCACCAGTGTCTGAWGATTGGTGCCGGCGGTGGACATGAGGTCGATGGCTCCAGCACGCGTCTGCGAAATCATGTCGGGTTCGCTGCCGAGTTGGCTGGTCGGGTAGACCTGAAGATCGACCTTGCCGCCGGTGTCCTTGCGGATGGCTTCTGCCGCTTCCTTGATGCGCAGACTGCCGGGATGATCGGCCGGGAAGGCCGTGCCGTACTTGAGCTTGATCTCGCTTTGCGCAAAGGCAAAGCGGGTTGGCAGCGTGGCGGCTACGCCGGTCGTGGCGATGGTGGTGACGAACTGGCGGCGGGTGGGCGCGAAAGTCATGGCAAGGGTCTCCGTTGGGTCTTGTGAGGGTCAGGGGTATCGGATGCGCGATTCAGGGGATCAGCAATGCAGTCATGCCTCCCTTGCGCAGGGTGGACAGGTGCCGCGCCAGACGGTCGGCGAAGGCCGGTGGCCAGGGCGCTGTGCCGAACACGCTGCTGTGCGCCAACGCGGCGTTCGCCGCATCGGTGTCGTTGGCGGCTTGCCTTGCGCGCTCGGCGAGTGCTGCGGCACCGGGGTCGCTGATGACGAGCTCTGCGCCGCTGACGCTGCGTCCGGTGGCGAGGTAGTACAGCCAGACCGCCAGCGCGCGCTCGAGTTGCGGGCGCTCTACGCCGGCAGCCAGGCTCTCCCGCAAGGCGGGTAGCCAGCGCACCGGGATTTTCTGGGTGCCGTCCATCGCGATCTGCTGCGTACGATGGGCCAGTGTCGGGTTTTCGAAGCGCTTGAGCAATTCGTGGCAGTAGGCGAGCACGTCGTAGCCCGGTGGGGCCGCGACGGTCGCGCGAAGATCCTCCAACATCAGGCGGCGCGCGAACCCGCCGACCAGTGGATGCGCCATCGCGTCGGACACTGTCTCCAGGTCGCACATCTGGCCTGCGTAGGCAAGCGCCGAGTGCGTGCCGTTGAGCAGGCGCAGCTTCATGGCCTGATACGGACGCACATCGCTGGTCAGCAAGGCGCCTGCGTCTTCCCAGGCGGGCCGAATGCCGGCGAAGCGGTCTTCGATCACCCACTGGGTGAACGGCTCGCAGAAGATGGCGGCCTCGTCGCGCACGCCGAGCCTGGCGGCAGCCCAGTCGAGCGAGGCGGGCGTCGCAGCCGGCACGATGCGGTCGACCATGCTGTTCGGGCAGCCGATTTCCACTTCGATGCGGCGTGCGAGCTTCGCATCGAACAAGTCCGCGTACTGCACGAGCAGCTTGCGCAAGGTGTCGCCATTGCCGGCCATGTTGTCGCAGCACACCAGCGTCAAGGGCGCGCCGGCGGCGCGGCGACGGAGGCCGGCGGCCAGCACGCCGAGCGTGGTTTTCGGTGTCTCCGGATTCGCGATGTCGTGGCGCACCGCCGCGTCGTCGATGTCGAGGTCGCTGCTCGCCGGGTTCTGGCTGTAGCCCTTTTCAGTGACGGTACTGGTGACGATGGCCGTCGCCGGATCGGCGATGGCCGCGATGACCTGCTCGAGCTGGCTCGGCGCGTACAGGGCGCCGCGTAGCGCGCCGACGACGCGCGTGCGCGCTTCGTCGCCGTGACGTTCGGTCACCGAATACAGATGGTCTTGCGCCGCCAGCGTCTCGGAGACGCGCGGGTCGCGCAGGCTCACGCCGACGATGCCCCAGCGCATATCCCCCTGCGCGACGACCGACTCGGTATAGAGCGCCTGGTGGGCACGGTGGAAGGCGCCCAGCCCCAGGTGCACGATGCCGCCTGCCAGACGCGTGCGGTCGTAGGCCGGCTGCGCGACGCCCTCGGCGAGGTACTGCAGGCTGCGCTGTGAAAGCCGCGAGTTCTGGTCTGCTGCCGAAGGCATCTGGCGCGTCTCCGATGGGTTACCACAGTACCATGGTGGTATGGCACGATAGAGCGAGTCTAGGAAGCATTCCGGATGCTATAGGAGCGGGGAAACCCTGATGACTGCGTCTTTGTCGTGTTCACTACCATGGTGTAAAGTGGCTCATCACATCAGGAAGTGCCTTCATGCCCGCCCGAGCCCCCTCCAGCGACCCCAAAGCCGATCCGCAGCACGTCGAAGGGGCGTTGGTCACCGCGTTGAACGGCTTCAAGCTCGACCCAGAACGCTCCTACACCGCGCAGGTGCACAGTCAACTGAGAGAAGCCATCGTGCGCGGCACGCTTCCCCCGCGCACGGCGCTTTCTGAAGCCACGATCTCCAAGTTGATCAATGTCAGCCGCACGCCGGTGCGCGAAGCACTGGCGCAATTGGCGGATGAGCAACTGGTGCTGATCTACCGCCAGGTCGGAACCATCGTGGCGCCGGTGCGCATGTCGCTGCTCGAGGAAGGCCGCTTCGTGCGCAGTACGCTGGAATGCGCGAGCCATGTGCAGCTCGCGCAGACCATCACGCCGGCCCAGCTGACCGAATTCGGCCAGATCGTCGAGCGCCAGCGCAATGCGGTCGCGAGCGGCGAGATCGACCGGTTTTCCGAACTGGACGAATTGATGCATCGCCGGCTCTTCGAGTTCGCGGGCCGCGAGCACATCTGGGCCATGCTGGAACCGATCAAGCGCCAGTTCGACCGGGTACGCTGGCTCCTGCTGGGCCATGTCGCGGGCCACGCCGAGCGCGCGCTGAGGGAACACGAGCAGATGCTGGCGCAGATGGCATCGCGCGACGTGGCGGGTCTGGGCGCGAGCGTCGCGTCCCACATCAATCACATCACCGAACACCTCGCCGCGCTGCGTGAGCAGGCTCCGGCGAGTTACTTCGCGGACTGAACAAACGACCCGGTCTGTCCGGCCGTGCGTGCGTGCCTGCGAAAACGATTGCATTCCGCAGGGAAGACAAGCGCGCCCGGCAACCCGGAGGGAAGGCCTGTTAGGACGAGCCACTCGGCGCTGCACTCCTTGCATGTGCCAACGCACATGCGCCGCGTCGCGCGCCTTGATCGGCCCGTCCTGGCAGGCCTTCGCGACCCTATCGAGCGACCATGATGTCTAGTGCAATTCCTGCGCGGTGTGGATCATTTCCCGCACCCGCGGATAGATCTGCGTGTTCCACTTGCTGCCGCTGAAGACGCCGTAGTGGCCGACGCCCGCCTGCAGGTGGTGGGTCTTGAGATAGGGGCGCACGCTGGTGCAGAGGTCCTGCGCCGCCACGGTCTGGCCGACCGCGCAGATGTCGTCGCGCTCGCCCTCGACCGTCATCAGCGCGGTGCGGCGGATCGCGGCGGGGTTGACCTTGCGTTCACCGACGGTGAGCGCGCCGCGCGGCAGGTCGTAGGTCTGGAACACGCGCTCCACGGTCTCCAGGTAGAACTCGGCCGGCAGGTCGTTGACCGCCAGGTATTCCTCGTAAAAGTTGCGGATCGTCGCCGCCTGATCGAGCTCGCCCTCGACCAGGTGGTGGTAGAGCTTCTTGAACTGCTCCTTGTGGCGGTCCGGGTTCATGCTCATGAAGGCGCTGAGCTGCAGAAAGCCCGGATAGACGCGCCGCATCATGCCGGCATGCGGCCACGGCACCCGGCTGATCAGGTTGCGTTCGAACCAGCCGATCGGGCGGTCGGTCRCCAGCTTGTTCACCGCGGTCGGGTTGATGCGGCAGTCGACCGGCCCGGCCATCAGCGTCAGGCTCAGCGGCGCGGCCGGGTTGTCGTCTTCGGCCATCAGCGCGGTCGCGGCCAGCGCGGCGACGCAAGGCTGGCAGACCGCCACCATGTGGGCCCCCGGGCCGATCGCCTCGAGGAAACTCACGATCTGCAGCGTGTAGTCGTCGAGCCCGAAGCCGCCATTCCACAGCGGCACGTCGCGCGCGTTGTGCCAGTCGGTCAGGTAGACGTCGTGGTCGCGCAGCAGGGTGCGCACCGTTTCGCGCAGCAGGGTCGCGAAATGGCCCGACAGTGGTGCGGCCAGCAGCACCTTGGGCTGCACCGTCCTGGTGTTCTTGCGGAAGTGGAGCAGGGTGCCGAAGGGCGCGACCAGCGCCACTTCTTCCTGCACCGCCACCTCCTGGCCCTCGCTCGTCACGCGCTGGATCCCGTAGTCGGGCCGCGTGTGCGTCAGTCGCAGGTGGGCGTAGACGTCCAGCGCTGCCGCGATCCGGCGGCCGGCGGTGCGGTCCGACTTGGAATGCCACACGCCGCCGCCGATGTATTGGGCTGCAAGCCGGGACGGCGAGAGCAGGTCGGTGTGTGTTTGGTAGGCCCGGTACAGCATGCCATGGCTGCAGGCAAGTTGCGGGCCAAGCCGGGGCGGTGCACTGTTCTGGCACAGGGCTTGCACAGTTACAGCGCCGATCCGGCAACCCAGGAGCGTCCCCATGGTCAAACCCGTCCTCACCATCAGCAGCAAGAACTACGGCGCCTGGTCGCTGCGGGGCTGGCTGATGTGCCGGCTCGCGGGGCTGGATTTCAGCGAAAAGGTGATCCCGCCCGACGATCCGGCCATGAAGGCCGAGATGCTGCTGCTCTCGGCCTCGATGCTGGTGCCTTCGCTCGAGCATGCCGGCGTGAAGGTCTGGGACACGCTGGCGATCGGCGAGTACCTGAACGAGATCAAGCCCAAGGCCGGGCTGCTTCCGGCCGATGCCAAGGCCCGGGCCCATTGCCGGGCGATCAGCGGCGAGATGCATTCGGGCTTCAGTTCGATGCGCAGTTCGCTGCCGATGAACGTCAAGGCGAGGTTCCCGAACTTCAAGATCTGGTCGCGTGCCCAGACCGACATCGACCGCGTGGTCGCGATCTGGCGCGAATGCCTGAAGACCTACGGCGGCCCCTACCTGTTCGGCAAGCAACCCTGCATCGCCGATGCGATGTACGCGCCTGTGGTGACGCGTTTCCTGACCTACGACGTGTCGCTCGACACCGTCTGCGCCGGCTACTGCAAGCGCATCATCGAGCTGCCTGCGATGCAGGAGTGGATCAAGGCGGCGAAGCAGGAGCCCGAGGAGATCGACGAGCTCGATGCGGAGTTCTGAGGCCGGGCCGCCGCCGGTTCACTCGGCCGGCCGGCGGAACATGCGCAGGTCGAGAGGCCATTCGTTGCCCAGCCACATCGCGTGCGCGGTGTGGTCCAGGTAGTCGTCGCCCGTGAGGCCGTGCACGAACACGTCGAGCCCGCCGCGGTGGGCCTCCAGCCAGGCGATTACCTCGTCGAACTCGGCGGCGTCGAAGGCGATCTGGCAGCTCCATTGCGGATGCGGGCCGACGAGGCGCTCATGCACCCGGCCCACCACCACCAGCAACTCGCGCCCCGCATCTTCGGCGATCCGGCGCGCCTGGGCGGCCGTGTCGGGACCGAAGTAGATGTGGGCGTGGTACTGGGGATAGAGGTTTTCGGGACGGCGGGGCATGGCGGGCTTGACGGACGATCTGCAGCTTAGCCGAGGACCCGAAGCCGTCAAGCGGGTCGGCGCTCGGTTGCAGTTCGTTGCTCCGACCTTGGCGGAAACGTGAAATACTGTGATTTCATCCAGTATTCGACGGACGCCATGACCGACACCTTCATCCCCGTCCACGCCCTCAAGGGCCGCGGCGCCGCCACGCGGCTGCCGCATCGCTTCGAGCGCGACGTCCGCGACGCCTTCGACGACGGCTGGGGCACGCTGGAGGAGGGCGAGGCCGAAGCCGAGGGCTTGCCGCCGCTTCAGACCGAGGTCCGCTTCGAGGACGTGAAATCGGTGCTGAGCGAGAACGATTCGCCCGACATCCCCTTCGATCGCTCGCTCAACCCCTACCGCGGCTGCGAGCACGGCTGCATCTACTGCTTCGCGCGGCCCACGCACAGCTACCTCAATCTCTCGCCGGGCCTCGACTTCGAAACCAAGCTGATCGCCAAGCGCAACATCGCCGAGGTGCTGCGCGCCGAACTCGGCCGCAAGGCCTACCGGCCGAGCCAGATCGCGATCGGCACCGCCACCGATTGCTACCAGCCGATCGAGCGCGAACTGCGGCTCACGCGCTCGGTGATCGCGCTGTTGAAGGAGACCCGCCATCCCTTCGCGCTGGTCACCAAGTCCAGCGCGGTCGAGCGCGACCTCGACCTGATCGCGCCGATGGCGGCCGAGCGGCTGGCCGCCGTCTACGTGACGATCACCACGCTCGACGGCGATCTGGCGCGCAAGCTGGAGCCGCGCGCGGCGGCGCCGCACCGGCGGCTGCGCACCCTGCGCACGCTGGCCGACGCCGGCGTGCCGGTGGGCGTCAGCGTGGCGCCGCAGATTCCCTTCGTCACCGAGGACATGGAGCAGGTGCTCGAAGCGGCCTGGGAGGCCGGCGCGCGCTGCGCTTTCTACACCGTGATCCGGCTGCCGTGGGAGGTCGCGCCGCTGTTCAAGCAATGGCTCGAACTGCACTACCCGCAGCGGGCCGACCGCATCATGGCGCGCATCCGCGAGATGCGCGGCGGCAAGGACTACGACGCCGACTTCGCGACCCGCATGAAGGGCAGCGGCCTGTGGGCCGACCTGATCCGCCAGCGCTTCGAGAAGGCGACCCGGCGCCTCGGCTTCAACCGCGAGCGGATCGCGATGGACCTCGGCGCGTTCCGACCCCCTGGCGCAGCGGGGCAGGGCAGTCTGTTCTAGCGGTGTCGTCGCCGGCAGCGCCGCGCGGCGCGACGCCGCACCAGTCGCCGCCCTCGTCGCGGCTGGCCGACATCTCGAGCACCCGGCGCGTGCTGGCCACCGTGGTCTGCGACTGTGTTGCGGCGCGCTCCAGTGCGGCCAGGCCGGTGATGCCGTCCTCGGCCTCCTGCATCGCGGTCAGCACCATGCGGGGGACCATGGATGCGAATTGTTACTTCTGGGCGAAACTCGCCATCTCAGGTAGAGATGGACACACAATGGAGCGAATGGCGAAGCTTTACTTTCCGGAGACGATGCCGGCCACCTGGGTGGTCGTGATGGGGGTTTCCGGCTGCGGCAAATCGAGCCTCGGCGCGGCGCTGGCGCGGGAATCCGGCCTGCCGCTGATCGAGGGCGACGACTTCCATTCTGCCGAAAGCGTGAGCAAGATGCGCGCCGGCATCGCGCTCACCGATGCCGATCGCGAGGGCTGGCTGGCGACCCTCGGCGAAGAGCTCGCCCGCCGCCGCGAAGGCGCCGTGCTGACCTGCTCGGCCCTGAAGCGCGACTACCGCGAGCGGCTGCGCGCCGCGGTGCCGGGGCTTCGTTTCGTCTTCATGGCCCTGACGCCGGAGGAGGCCGAGCGCCGGGTGGCGGCGCGCGCCGGCGAGCACATGTTCCCGGCCAGCCTGGTCGCCAACCAGTTCGCGACCCTGGAGTCTCCGGTCGACGAGCCCGGCGTGCTGGAGGTCGACGCCACGGCGCCGCTGCCCGAACTGGTGGCGCGCGTGCGCGCGTGGCTGTGAGCGCGAAAGCACACGAAGTGAGTCAACCTGGGGGAGAGCCTAATCCCAGGGCATCGAACACGCGGATCGCTGCGTAGGCATCGTTGGCTGCGTAGCGCAGCTGGGCGTCGGTCAACTGCCGGTTGGCCCAGTTCGAGGTCGTGGCCTTGCGCGACTTGACGAAGCGCCGCTCGAACACCAGCGCCACCGCGGTCTTGACGCCGACCGACCTGCGGTAGCCGCGGCGTCTGAATTCGCCGTCGAGGTCGAGCACGCCCTGGGGCTCGACGCCGAAGCGCTGGCGGATCAGGCTCAGGTCGCTCGACAAGCCGAACCCGGCCTTGATCAATTCCGAGCTGCCGAGCAGCGTCGCCAGCGTGTCGTGGAATTCGCTGCGGTGCAGCTGGAACAGCCAGGCCTGGTCGCGGGTGGCGAACTGGACCACGTGCGGCCCGCCCGAGACCTCGTTCTTGGCGAAGGTCGGTTTCGATTCGGTGTCGAAGCCGACCACGCGGCTGGCCAGCAGCGCCGCCGCGGCGTCCGCCGCGTCCCGTGCGCTGGCGACCACCCGGATGGCATTCAGGCCCAGGCCCTCGAAGGGGTCGAGCAGGGCGATGTCTTCGCGTTCGGGCAGGGGCGGGAGGGTGTTCTTCATTCGGATGACCGGTCGGAGGCGTCGATTGTGCTTCGTTGACGGTCCCGGATATCGTTGATAGCATCAACAATATAAGAATCCCGCGGAGACAGTGCAATGCACCACACATTCGACGCCGGACGCAGGGATGCGATCCGCCTGTTCTCGGCAGCGATGGCGGCCGGCGCCTGGCCGGCGGCCTGGGCCCAGGAGCCCTTTCCGGCCAAGCCGATCCGGGTGATCGTCCCGTTCGCGCCGGGCGGTGCGATCGACGTCGCGGTGCGCGCGATGACCGACAGGGTGGCGATCGAGGTCGGCCAGCCGGTGGTGGTGGATGCCAAGCCGGGCGCCGCGACCATCGTCGGCGCCGATGCCGCCGCCAAGGCGGCACCCGACGGCTACACCGTGYTGGTCACCACCAGCAGCACGACCATCAACAACGCCGGCGCCTTCAAGAAGCTGCCCTACGACCCGGTGTCCGGCTTCGCACCGGTCACGCTGGTCTCGCTCGGCAGCGTGATGTTCGCCGGGCCCGCCACGGCGCCCTACAACAACCTGAAGGAGTTCGCCGAATGGGCCAAGGCGCAAAAGCGCCCGATCTCCTACGGCACCTGGGGCAAGGGTTCGTCGGCGCATCTTTTCGGCGAACTGCTGCGCACGCGCTACGGCCTCGAGATGCAGCACGTTCCCTACAAGGGCGATGTCTCCGCGCTCGGCGACGTGCGTGGCGGCGTCCTCGACACCACGTTCTCGAGTCCGGTCAGCGCCCGGCCACTGGTGCGCGCCAATGCCATCAAGGCGCTCGGCATGACCGGCCCGCGCCGTTCGGGCGGGCTGCCCGAGCTGCCCACTTTCGGCGAGCAGGGTTTCGCGGGCTTCGAGCTGGCGGGCTACGTGGCCGTGTATGTGCCTGCCGGCACGCCGAAGCCGGTGATCGACCGGCTCAACAAGGCCTTCGTCGCCGCGATCCGCACGCCCGAAGTCGCGCAGCGCCTGGTCGATCAGGGCCAGGACCCGATCGCCAGCACGCCGGAGGAACTGGCCGAGGTCTACAAGCGCGACGCGCCGCAGTGGCTGGCGCTGATGAAAGCCGCCGGTGTCGAGCCGGAATGACCCCATCGAAGGAAGCCCGCACATGAACGCGCCGCAGGACCATTCACGCATCATCCCGATCCGCAGCGCCTACGAACTGCCGGAGCCTGTCGTTCGCGACGAACTCGTGCGCACGGGCCGAGGCACCGCGATGGGCGAGCTGTTGCGCCGCTACTGGCATCCGGTCGGGCTGGCGAGCGATGCCGGCGAGACGCCGCGCCAGATCCGGGTGCTCGGCGAGGACCTGATCCTGTTCCGGGCCGGCAACGGCCAGCCCGGCCTGCTGCATCCGCGCTGCGCGCACCGGGGTGCCTCGCTGCTCTACGGCAAGGTCGAGGAGGATGGCATCCGCTGCTGCTACCACGGCTGGAAGTTCGGTCCCGGCGGCCAATGCCTGGAACAGCCGTGCGAGCCCGACGGCGGCACCCGGGTCGGCCGCATGCTGCAGCCGGCCTACGCGGTGGCGGAGCGCTACGGCCTGGTCTGGGCCTACATGGGCCCGCCGGATCGCCAACCGGTGCTGCCGCGCTTCGAGCCTTTCGAAAGCCTGGAGGAGGGCGAGTTCCTCGAGGCCGACGACCAGAGCATCGGCGGCGGCGGCCCGGTGATCGTCGACTGCAACTGGTTCCAGCACTACGAGAACGTGGTCGATCCGTGGCACGTGATGGTGCTGCACGGCAGCTTTTCGGGGGTGCAGTTCACCGAAGCGATGCTGCGGGCGCCGACGATCCGCTTCGACACCACGCCGCGCGGCGTCAAGGTGACCTCGCTGCGCACGCTCGACGACGGTTCGATCTTCCGCCGCGTGACCGAGGCCTGCGTGCCGACCTGGCGGGTGGTGCCGAATCCGCGCGTGGGCCGGTATGCGCGCGTCGAGTCGCTCGGCTTCGTGCTGCCGATGGACGACACGCACTTCAGGATCTACACGGTGGCCCGGGTGCGCACGGCCGGCGAACTCCGGGGATTCCGTTCGCGCCAGGGCGGCAAGCTCTGGAGCGAACTGACGCCGCAGGAGCATCGCAGCTTCCCGGGCGACTACGAGGCGCAGAAGAGCCAGGGCGACATCACCTGGCACTCGCACGAGAACCTGGCGACCAGCGACCGCGGCATCGCACTGCTGCGCCGGCTGGTGCAGGAGCAGGTGAAGGTGGTGGCCGAAGGCGGTGATCCGGCCGGCGTCGGCTTCGATCCCGATGACGACCTGGTCTGCTTCGAGGCCGGCAACTTCCACGATCCGCAGCCTTCGGAGCCGGGCCGCTGATCAAGTGCGGGCCCGCGCTCGGGGCTGCGCCTTTTCCTCTTCCTCGATCAGGGCGAGCGCCTTGGCCTTGAGCTTGCGAAGCGTGGCGACCAGTTGGTCGGCCTCCTGCGCGCTCAGCTCGCCGCGGAAGCTGCGGTCGCGCAGTTGCGCGGTGCGGGCCAGGCTCCTGACCTTCTTGCGGCCCGGTGCGGTGAGCGCCAGCTGGGCCGATCGGGCATCGGTGCTGTGGGCGCGCCGATCGACCATGCCGCGCTCCACCAGCGCGCTCACGATGCGGCTGATCTGCGCCTTGTCGGTGCTCGAATAGTCGGTCAGGGCGCGCAGCGTGACCGGCTGCAGATGCTCGATCAGCGCCAGCGTGCGCCATTCCATCAGGCTCACGTCGTGTTCGCGGCGAAAGCGCAGGGCGGCGCTGCGGCGCAGTGCGTCCGAGGCGCTGTTGACCTCGTAGCTCAGCAGCGGGAGGAAGGCAGGGGTGGCGACCATGGCGCGTTCAGGCCCGCAGGAGGCGCTTGCCGTGGTGCGCCAGGTGGTCCGCCATGAAGCTCTGGATGAAGTAGTAGCCGTGGTCGTAGCCCGCGTGGCGGCGCAGCGTGAGCGGCTGGCCGGCACTGGAACAGGCGGCCTCGAACAGCTCCGGATGCAGCTGGTCGGCGAGGAACTTGTCGGCCAGGCCCTGGTCGATGAGGATGCCTTCCGGGAAGGGCGCCGCGCTCTGCGATTGCATCAGCGCGCTGGCGTCGTGCGCCAACCATTCGGAACGGTCGGTGCCCAGGTAGCCGCGRAATGCCTTGTCGCCCCATGGGCATTGCGTCGGCGCGCAGATCGGTGCCAGGGCCGACAGCGACTTGAAGCGGCCCGGGTGGCGCAGTGCAAGGGTCAGCGCGCCGTGGCCGCCCATCGAATGGCCGAAGATGCCGATGCGCTGGCCGTCGATCGGCAGCTGCTGCGCGATCAGCGGCATCAGTTCTTCGACGATCCAGCTTTCCATGCGCCAGTGCGTCGCCCACGGCGCCTCGGTGGCATCGAGGTAGAAGCCGGCGCCGATGCCGAAATCCCAGCTGGCGATGGCGCCTTCGATGTCTTCGACCGCGGGGCCGCGCGGGCTGGTGTCGGGTGCGATCAGTGCCAGGCCGAGTTCGGCCGCCAGCCGTTGCGCACCGGACTTGACCATGAAGGTTTCCTCGTTGCAGGTCAGGCCCGCGAGGTACATCAACGCCGGCACCGGCCGATGCTCGACTTGCGGCGGCAGGAAGACCGAGAAGCGCATCGGCAGGCCGATCTCGCGCGAGTCGTGTTCGAGGAAGCGCAGCGTGCCGCCGAAGCAGCGGTGTTCGGAAAGTGGTTTGAAACGGACTGTCATGGGTTCGATGCGGAAACGAGTTCGAGTACCGCGTCGGCGAACACGCGCGGCACCTCCTGCGGCATGTTGTGGCCGACGCCGGGCACGATGCGGTGAGCGCGCGGGCCGGTGAAGCGATGGGCATGCGCCGAAGCTTCGCTCGCGGGGCGCACGCCATCGTCGGCGCCGTCGAAGGTGATGGCGGGGACGCTGATCGGCGGCTGTGCGGCAAGCCGCGCCTCGATGGCTGCGTAGGCCGGATCGCCCGGCACCAGGCCGAAGCGGTGGCGGTACGACTGGATCACCACGTCGACGAAATCGGGATGGTCGAAAGCGGCCGCGCTGCGCTCGAAGGTCGCGTCGTCGAAGGCCCAGGTCGGCGACCAGAGCCGCCAGAGCAGTCKCGCAATGCCGCGTCGATCCTCTGCCAGTCCGGCTCGTCCGCGTTCGCCGTGAAAGTAGTACTGGTACCAGAGCCGATGTTCGTTCTCGGCCGGCTCGGGGCGCATCGCCTTGGCGATGTCCTGGATGCTGTAGCTGTTGAACGAGACCAGCCCGGCGCAACGCTCGGGCCACAGCGCCGCCACCACGCAGGCCGCGCGTCCGCCCCAGTCGTAGCCCGCGAGCACGGCGCGCGGGATCGCCAGCGCATCGAGCAGCGCCAGCAGGTCGGCGCCGAGTGCCGCCTGCTCGCCCGAACGCGGCGTCGCGTCGCTCAGGAAGCGCGTCGCGCCGTAGCCGCGCAGGTACGGCACGATCACCCGGCAGCCGGCCTGCGCCAGCATCGGCGCCACCTCGACATAGCTGTGGATGTCGTACGGAAAGCCGTGCATCAGCAACACCGGCGGCCCGTCCGCGGGGCCGGTCTCGAAATACGCGATGTCGAGCACGCCGGCCCGGATCGTGCGCAGCGGCTCCATGCGCGCCATGGCTGCGCTAGTAGAGAACGACTCCACGGATGGACTCGCCGCGCTTCATCAGGTCGAAGCCCTTGTTGATGTCTTCCAGCGGCATGGTGTGCGTGATCAGGTCGTCGATGTTGATCTTGTTCTCCATGTACCAGTCGACGATCTTCGGCACGTCGGTGCGTCCGCGCGCGCCGCCGAAGGCCGAGCCTTCCCACTTGCGGCCGGTGACCAGCTGGAACGGGCGCGTGCTGATCTCGGCACCGGCTTCGGCCACGCCGATGATGATGCTGCGGCCCCAGCCCTTGTGCGTGCATTCGAGCGCCTGGCGCATCACCTGCGTGTTGCCGATGCACTCGAAGCTGTAGTCGGCGCCGCCGTCGGTCAGCTGAACGATGGCATCGACCACGTTCTCGGTCGTCTTCGGGTTGATGAAGTGCGTCATGCCGAACTTGCGCGCCATCGCCTCGCGTGCCGGGTTCAGGTCGACGCCGATGATCTTGTCGGCGCCCACCATCTTCGCGCCCTGGATCACGTTGAGGCCGATGCCGCCGAGGCCGAACACCACCACGTTGGCGCCGGCCTCGACCTTGGCCGTGAAGATCACGGCGCCGATGCCGGTGGTCACGCCGCAGCCGATGTAGCAGACCTTGTCGAAGGGCGCGTCCTCGCGGATCTTGGCCAGCGAGATCTCGGGCGCCACCGTGTAGTTGCTGAAGGTGCTGGTGCCCATGTAATGGAAGATCGGCTTGCCGTCGAGACTGAAGCGGCTCGTGGCGTCGGGCATCAGGCCCTTGCCCTGGGTGCCGCGGATCAGCTGGCACRGGTTGGTCTTGCGCGAGAGGCAGAATTTGCACTGTCGGCATTCGGGCGTGTAGAGCGGAATGACGTGGTCGCCCTTCTTGAGCGAGGTGACGCCGGGACCGACGTCGACCACGATGCCCGCGCCTTCGTGGCCCAGGATGGCCGGGAAGATCCCTTCTGGGTCGGCGCCCGAGAGGGTGTAGTAGTCGGTGTGGCAGATGCCGGTGGCCTTGATCTCGACCAGCACCTCGCCGAACTTCGGCCCCTCGAGGTCGACGGTTTCGATGGTCAGGGGTTGGCCGGATTGCCAGGCGACGGCGGCTTTGGTCTTCATGGGTCGTGCGGTTTCGGTTCAGGAATCGGGCACTATAAGATGCCGCGCACTGGAGAGTCACGTCATGAAGAAAATCCTTGTCCTCAACGGCCCGAACCTCAACCTCCTCGGAACGCGCGAGCCCGCGCAGTACGGCTACGAAACGCTGGCCGATGTCGAGCGCATGTGCCTGGAGACCGGCGCCACGCTCGGCATCGACGTCGAGTGCCGGCAGTCCAACCACGAGGGCCAGCTGATCGACTGGATCCACGAGGCGGGGCGCGAGGTGGCCGCCGGCCGCATGCTCGGCGTGGTGATGAATCCGGGCGCCTACACCCACACCTCGATCGCGCTGCACGACGCCATCAAGGGCGCCAGCGTGCCGCTGATCGAACTGCACATCTCGAATGTGCATGCCCGCGAGGAGTTCCGCCACCACTCGTACATCTCGCCGGCGGCGCGCGGCATCATCGTCGGGCTCGGCGTGAAGGGTTATCCGCTCGCGATCGAGGCGCTGGTGCGCGTGAGCGCGGCGTGACGGGCGGCCGAGCCGGCCTGTTCGAAGGCGAGGACGGCGCCTGGCGCTGCCGCTGGTGCGCGGCGACGCCGCTCTACCAGGGCTACCACGACAGCGAGTGGGGATTCCCGGTGACCGACGACCGGCGCCTGTTCGAGAAGCTGTGCCTCGAAGGCTTCCAGGCCGGCCTGAGTTGGCTCACGATCCTCAACAAGCGCGAGGCCTTCCGGCGCGGCTTTGCCGACTTCGATGCCGAGCGCATGGCGCGCTTCGGTCCGAAGGACGTCGAGCGCCTGCTCGCCGATGCCGGCATCGTGCGCCATCGCGGCAAGATCGAGTCGGCGATCAACAACGCCCACCGCGTGATCGAGCTGCGCCGCGAGTTCGGTTCGCTGGCGGCCTACGCCTGGGGTTTCGAGCCCGATCCGGCCTCGCGGCCGAAGCGGATCACGCATGCGGCGCTGCAGACCTTCACCACCTCGCCCGAGTCGATCGCAATGTCGAAGGATCTCAAGAAGCGGGGCTGGAGTTTCGTCGGCCCGACCACGGTCTATGCCTTCATGCAGGCCATGGGCCTGGTCAACGACCACATCGAGGGTTGCCACGCGCGCGATCAGGCGCTGAACGCGCGCGCCAAGCTCAAGCTGCCGCGCTGACGCGGGTGCGGGTGCGGTTCAGGCGGCCTGCGGCCCGGCCACTTTGCGGTGGCTGATCCGGCCCTGGCTGTCGACGCTCTCGAGGTGGACGTCGAAGCCCMACAGCCGCGCCACGTGCTTGAGCACCTCGGTCGAGTTGTCGTGCAGCGGGCGGTTGTTGTGCTGGGTGTGGCGCAGCGTCAGCGCGCGGTCTCCGCGCAGGTTCACGCTCCAGACCTGGATGTTGGGCTCGCGGTGGTTCAGGTCGTATTGGCGTGACAGCGATTCGCGCAATTGCTTGTAACCGCTGTCGTCGTGAATGGCCGACACCTCGAGCTCGGGCTCGCTTTCCTGGTCGCGGACCGTGAAAAAGCGGAAATCGCGCATCAGCTTTGGCGACAGGAATTGACCAATAAAGCTCTCGTCCTTGAAATTGCGCATGGCGTAGTCGAGCGAGGTCAGCCAATCGGAACCCGCCAGATCGGGAAACCAGCGCCTGTCTTCCTCGGTCGGCTTTTCACAAATGCGCCGCAGGTCGGTGAACATCGAAAAACCCAGCGCATAGGGATTGATGCCGCTGTACGCGCGGTGGCCGATCGGGGGCTGGAACACCACGTTGGTGTGCGACTGCAGCCATTCGATCATGAAGCCGTCGGCCAGCAGGCCCTCGTCGTACAGCGTATTGAGCAGGGTGTAGTGCCAGAAGGTGGCCCAGCCCTCGTTCATGACCTGGGTCTGGCGCTGCGGATAGAAGTACTGCCCGATTTTGCGCACGATACGCACCACTTCGCGTTGCCAGGGGTCCAACAATGGTGCATTTTTCTCGATGAAGTAGAGCAGGTTCTCCTGCGGCTCGGCCGGGAAGCGCTTCGACGCCTCTTCGTCCTCCGCCGTGCGGCCGCTCCGGCGCGGCAGGGTGCGCCAGAGGTCGTTGACCTGCTGCTGGAGATGGTGCTCGCGCTCCTCGCGGCGCGCCTGCTCCTGGCTCAGCGACAGCCGCTGCGGCCGGCGGTAGCGGTCGACGCCGTGGTTCATCAGCGCGTGGCAGGAATCGAGCAGGTCCTCGACCGCCCCGACCCCATGGCGCTCCTCGCATTCGCTGATGTAGTTCCGGGCATAGACCAGGTAGTCGATGATCGAGGACGCATCGGTCCACATCTTGAACAGGTAGTTGCCCTTGAAGAAGCTGTTGTGCCCGTAGGCCGCGTGGGCGATCACCAGGGCCTGCATGGCCATGGTGTTCTCTTCCATCAGGTAGGCGATGCAGGGATCGGAGTTGATCACGATCTCGTAGGCGAGGCCCATGTGGCCGCGGCGGTAGTTCTTCTCGGTGGCGATGAACTGCTTGCCGTAGGACCAGTGGCGGTAGATCACCGGCATGCCGACCGAGGCATAGGCGTCCATCATCTGCTCGGCCGTGATGATCTCGAGCTGGTTGGCGTAGGTGTCCAGCTTGTAGCCCTTGGCCACCCGGGCGATCTCGGTGTGGTACTGCTCGATCAGCTCGAAGGTCCAGTCGGAAGGGCTGGGCAGCGGAGTACGGGTCTTCTCTGTCACGCCGGGCCTCTCTCTTTCTTGAACAGGTCGCGGAACACGGGGTAGATGTCTTGCGCGGAACTGACCTTGCGCATCGCGAAATTCTTGTGGGAGCCGGCCAGCTGGGTGTATTCCTCCCACATGTTCTGCTCGGCCTCGGCCACCTGCACGTAGGCGTAGTAGCGCACCAGCGGCAGCAGGTGGTCGGCCAGCAGCTCGCGGCAGCGGCCGCTGTCCTGGTGCCAGTTGTCGCCGTCGCTGGCCTGGGCGCCGTAGATGTTCCACTCGCCGCTGGGGTAGCGGGCGCGCACGATGTCGAGCATCAGCGTGAGGGCGCTCGAGACCACGGTGCCGCCAGTCTCGGTGGCATGGAAGAACTCTTCCTCGGTGACCTCCGAGGCCTGCGTGTGGTGGCGGATGAAGACCAGGTCGATCTTCTCGTAGTGCCGCGTCAGGAACATGTAGAGCAGCATGAAGAAGCGCTTCGACATGTCCTTGCGCGCCTCGTCCATCGAGCCCGAGACGTCCATCAGGCAGAACATCACGGCCTTGGCCGACGGGATCGGCACCTTGACCCGATTGCGGTAGCGCAGGTCGATCGGGTCGAGGAAGGGCACGTGCTTGGCCTTGGCGCGCAGCTCCTCGAGCTTGGCCTCGGTCTCGCGGATCTCGCGTTGCACCAGGGCGTCGGCCACCCGCGGACCGCGCCGCAGGTGCAGCAGGTGCGCCTCGAGTTCGCGGATCTCGCGCCGCGAATCGCCGCCGAGCGCGATGCGGCGTGCCAGCGCGCCGCGCATCGAGCGCACCACGTGCAGGTTGCTCGGGCTGCCGTCGCTGACGAAGCCGGCGCGGTGGCTTTTCCACTCGGGCACCTCGGCCAACTGGGTGCGGATCAGGTGGGGCAGGGCGAGGTCCTCGAAGAAGACCCGCATGAACTCCTCCTTGGTCAGGCTGAAGACGAAGTCGTCCTCGCCGCCTTCGCCGTCGCCGGCCTGCGAGCCGCTGCCCGAGCCACCGCCGCCCTGCGGCCGCTCGATGCGGTCGCCCTTGACGTATTCCTTGTTGCCCGGATGAACGTACTCGCGGTCGCCGCCCTGGCCGTGGCCGAACACGGGCTCGGAGACGTCGCGCTTGGGCAGCGTGATGTCCTCGCCCTGCTCGAGGTCGCGGATGCCGCGGCCGCTGACCGCGCGGCGCACAGCCTCGCCGATCTGCTCGCGATAGCGCCGCAGGAAACGTTCGCGGTTGCCGATGGACTTGTTCTTGCCCGACAACCGACGGTCGATGATCTGCTGCAGCATGGCCACGGACAGAACTCCTTCAGTTCATCATGAACTCTTGCGAACGCGCAGGTACCACTCGCACAGCAGGCGGACCTGCTTGGCCGTATAGCCCTTCTGGACCATCCGGTTGACGAAATCCTCGTGCTTCTTCATCTCGTCGGCGCTGCTCTTGGCATTGAAGCTGATGACCGGCAGCAGCTCTTCGGTGTTCGAGAACATCTTCTTCTCGATCACCGTGCGCAGCTTCTCGTAACTGGTCCACAGCGGGTTCTTGCCGGCGTTGCCGGCCCGCGCGCGCAGCACGAAGTTGACGATCTCGTTGCGGAAGTCCTTCGGGTTGCTGATGCCCGCGGGCTTCTCGATCTTCTCGAGCTCGGCGTTGAGCGAGCCGCGGTCGAACACTTCGCCGGTGTCCTGGTCGCGGTACTCCTGGTCCTGGATCCAGTAGTCGGCGTAGGTCACGTAGCGGTCGAAAATGTTCTGGCCGTACTCCGAATAGCTCTCGAGGTACGCCGTCTGGATCTCCTTGCCGATGAATTCCGCGTAGCGCGGCGCCATCAGTTCCTTGATGTAGGACAGGTACTTCTGCTCGGTCTCGGGCGCGAACTGCTCGCGCTCGATCTGCTGCTCGAGCACATACATCAGGTGCACCGGGTTCGCCGCCACCTCGCTGCTGTCGAAGTTGAAGACCTTCGAGATGATCTTGAAGGCGAAGCGCGTCGAGACGCCGCTCATGCCCTCGTCGACGCCCGCGTAGTCGCGGTACTCCTGCATCGACTTGGCCTTGGGGTCGGTGTCCTTGAGGTTGTCGCCGTCGTAGATCTGCATCTTGCTGAAGATGCTCGAGTTCTCGGGTTCCTTGAGCCGCGTGAGCACCGAGAACTGGGCCATCATGCGCAGCGTGCCGGGCGCGCAGGGCGCGTGCGACAGCGACGAGTTGCGCACCAGCTTCTCGTAGATCTTGATCTCTTCGGAGACCCGCAGGCAGTAGGGCACCTTGACGATGTAGATCCGGTCGAGGAAGGCCTCGTTGTTCTTGTTGTTGCGGAAGGCCTTCCATTCGCTTTCGTTGCTGTGCGCCAACACGATGCCGTCGAACGGAATCGCGCCGAAGCCCTCGGTGCCCTTGAAGTTGCCTTCCTGGGTGGCCGTCAGCAAGGGATGCAGCACCTTGATCGGCGCCTTGAACATCTCGACGAACTCGAGCAGGCCCTGGTTCGCCAGGCACAGGCCGCCGGAGTAGGCGTAGGCGTCCGGGTCGTCCTGGGCGTAGTCCTCGAGCTTGCGGATGTCGATCTTGCCAACCAGCGAGGAGATGTCCWGGTTGTTCTCGTCGCCGGGCTCGGTCTTGGCGACCGCGACCTGGCGCAGCACCGAGGGGTAGCGCTTGACGACCTGGAACCTGCGAATGTCGCCACCGTACTCTTCCAGCCRCTTGACGGCCCAGGGCGACAGGATGCGCTGCAGGTAGCGCCGCGGAATGCCGTATTCCTTTTCGAGGATCTCGCCGTCCTCGGCTGCATCGAACAGGCCGAGCGGGGTTTCGTTGACCGGCGAGCCCTTGATCGAATAGAAGGGCACGTGCTCCATCAGCTGCTTCAGTCGCTCGGCGATCGAGCTCTTGCCGCCACCCACCGGGCCCAGCAGGTAGAGGATCTGCTTCTTTTCCTCCAGTCCCTGGGCGCCGTGCCGGAAGTACGACACCACCTGTTCGATCGCATCTTCCATGCCATAGAACTCGCGGAAGGCCGGGTAGATCTTGATGACCTTGTTGGCGAAGATCCGGGACAGGCGGGGGTCGTTGCGCGTATCCACCAACTCCGGCTCGCCAATGGCCTTGAGCATCCGCTCGGCCGCCGTGGCGTAGGCCATGGGCTCCCGTTTGCAGATCTCCAGGTATTCCTGAAGGGACAAGACCTCTTCGCGGGTGCGCTCATATCGCGCTGCGAAGTTGCTGATGACATCCACCATAGACACCTCCATCGAGTCAGCCGGGCGCTGCCCGGGAAATCCGTGCCGCACACGTTGCATCGTTCTTCGCAGGAATGGTGCCAGGTGATGTGTGCACGCTTTGGAAAGACCCCTCGGGCATGAACTTGTTCAAAGCATAGAACAAAGAGCGCTTCGAGCAAATTGCTTTTCGGATAAGAATTTCACGGCCGTCTAAAAGTTCCGACGGAATGCGGCAGCAATTGGCGAAATCGGCGCTCATCGTTCAACTCCACCAGCCCATCCTACGAGCATCCCGGGTTTCCTGCGCGGCGACCGCCCGTCAGCTCGGATC